>DOOY01000041.1:324-12928 GCA_003514765.1 Nitrosomonas sp.
GGCAGCTGCCATTAAATTTTTATCAAATTCAAACCAAGTTTCGAGATGAAATTCGTCCGCGCTTCGGTGTTATGCGCGCACGCGAATTTCTGATGAAAGACGCCTATTCTTTTCATACTGACGCAGAAAGTCTGGAAGCAACCTACCAGTTGATGTACCAGGCTTATAGCCGGATATTTACGCGCCTGGGATTAAATTTTCGTGCAGTAACTGCTGATACCGGCGCAATCGGTGGCAGCGGCTCACATGAATTTCACGTCCTGGCCGAGTCAGGAGAAGATACCATTGTATTCTGTCCTGATTCAGACTACGCAGCCAATATCGAACTGGCCACATCGCAGCTACCTGCGCAAACACCGGAAAAACCGGCTGGTCAAATTAAAAAAATTCATACACCTGAGCAGAAGACTTGCGCTGATGTTGCCAATTTTCTCAATTTACCACTACAACAAACAATTAAAACGCTTGCAGTAACCGCCAACAGCACTATGTATTTATTGTTATTACGAGGCGATCATCAATTAAATGAGCTCAAGGTCAGGAAAATTCCATTTTTGGTTGATTTTGAGATGGCCAGTGAAGAAACCATTTTGAATGAAACAGGCACTGTACCAGGCTATATCGGTCCGGTAGGATTAAAAGCAGAGATTGTCGCCGATCAGGCAGTTATAGAAATGACTAATTTTGTGTGCGGCGCCAACGAAGAAGGTTTTCATTTCACACAGGTTAATTTTGGACGTGATTTAAAAAAACCGAATCATGTTTTTGATATACGAAATGTACTTGCCGGGGAACTTTCTCCAGATGGTAAAGGCAACCTGGAAATTCGCCGCGGTATTGAAGTAGGACATATTTTCAAGCTGCGCACCAAATACTCTGAAATGATGAAAGCAACCTACCTAAACAAGCTCGGACAAACGCAAAATTGTGAAATGGGCTGTTATGGCATTGGTATTTCTCGTATTGTTGCCGCCGCAATAGAGCAAAATAATGATGATCTGGGTATTATTTTTCCAGAAGCCATAGCACCGTTTCAGCTGGTTATCATTCCCATCGGACTGCATAAAAGTGAACTTGTAAAAACAGAAGCCGAAAAACTTTATAAAACGCTCACCGATGCCAATATCGAGGTGTTGCTGGATGATCGCAATGAACGACCGGGTGTCATGTTTGCCGATATGGAGTTGATAGGCATACCGCATCGTATCGTTCTAGGCGAGCGGGGATTAAAACAATCATCGGTTGAATATAAAGGGCGTGTCGATCAAGCTGCGCAAACGATTGCTTTGGATGAAATCAACACATTTATCATGACAAAACTATGTATCAATTGATTGCTGTTTTATTAATTATATTATTCCCAGTCACCGTACATGCAAGCATTCAACGCTACGAGCATCTTATCATCAGCACGCAGATATTTACACAAACCGAAATCAACGATGAAGCGGTGACGTATCAGGAATACGCCAAACTGGCAACCGATGTCACGTGGCTCGCTACCATGAGTGAACGGCTAAAACGCTTTAAATCAAATCAGTACGAACGCGAATCTTTTTTGCGTACAGTTTATTATGAAGCCACACGCGCCGGACTTAACCCGCAGCTTGTTCTCAGTGTAATTCAAGTTGAAAGCGGTTTTAGAAAATATGCAATTTCACATGCAGGTGCACGTGGCTATATGCAAATCATGCCCTTCTGGGTTGATACGATTGGTGACGAAAACCATAATCTTTTTCACCTGCGTGTAAATCTGCGTTATGGCTGCATGATTTTAAGGCATTATCTTAACAAGGAAAATGGCGACTTGTTCCGTGCTCTAGGCCGCTACAATGGCAGTCTTGGACAATCCGCCTATCCACAGCTTGTATTCAATTTGTGGCATAACACCTGGCACTATTTTGGCGATACCCTATAAAAGATCGTCCAATAAGAACAGCGCCAGAATTATCTTGTATTAATAAATGATTCAATACTTTCACGCGTAACAATTCCCAATTTACGCGCAGCCGGTTTGCCAGCAGGATCAAAGAAATAAGTGCTCGGCAACATCGAGATCTCATCAAGCTGAGAGGCAATACGTCTGCTTCCCAGTACCGTTGGATACGAAATCGACATCTTTTCAACAAATGCCATAACCACTTTGGGATCAGAGAATTCCATGGCTACACCGATCACCATGATATCCTTGCGATCTTCATAAAGTGCAATTAATTCCGGAATTTCCTCCAGACAAGGAGGACACCAGGTTGCCCAAAAATTAATAATTACCCAGCGTCCTTTATAATCGGCCAGCGTGTGGATTTTGCCATCCGTATCCTGAAACTGAAAAGCCTTAACTTCTATCGCGAGCATCAATATCATCAAGCTCAATAAAAGATAGAGACTACGTCCGAGTATGCGCATTATATTTTCAGCCAAATATAAAATGAAAAAGTTACACCTGCGGATGGGCACGCTCCAACTTACTATGCAATTTATTTAAAGCACTCAAATAAGCTTTTGCAGAAGCCACGACAATATCCGTATCAGCTCCATGGCCATTTGCAATACGATCAGATTTCTGCAGACGGACAGTTACTTCGCCCTGTGCATCCGTACCGCTGGTAATATTATTTACTGAAAATAATTGAAGTTGCGCTCCGCTCATCAACAACTTCTCAATGGCACAAAATGTTGCATCAACAGGACCGCTGCCTTCCGATTCGGCTTGCATTTCATTTCCATCATCGGATATCACTAAGCGTGCGTAGGGAATCTCACCTGTCTCGCAATGAATAGTTAATGATAACAATCGATAGCGTTCCTGTAGTACAAGTACCTCGTCAGACACTAAAGCATGAAGATCCTCATCAAATATTTCATGTTTTTTATCAGCCAGTTCTTTAAATCGCATAAACATGTTGTTGAGCATTTCTTCTGATTCCAATTCGATACCAAGTTCTTTTAACCGGGTACGAAAGGCATTGCGGCCTGAATGCTTCCCCAATAACAGTTTATTCGCACCCCAACCTACATCCTCAGCGCGCATAATCTCATAAGTCTCGCGATGTTTTAGAACACCATCCTGATGAATACCGGACTCATGAGCAAATGCGTTAGCACCCACAATCGCTTTATTAGGCTGCACTGGAAATCCCGTAATGCCCGACACAAGTTTGCTGGCGGGTACAATATGCTTGGTATCGATTCTAGTATCACAAGGAAAATAATCCTGACGTGTACGCACTGCCATCACCACTTCTTCCAGCGATGCGTTACCAGCCCTTTCTCCAAGACCATTAATGGTGCATTCAACCTGGCGCGCACCATTTATAACCGCAGATAAGGAATTCGCAACAGCAAGTCCGAGGTCATTATGACAGTGCACTGAGAACACTGCTTTGTCAGAATTTGGTATTTGTTCCCGCAAAGTATGGATTAGTTTACCAAATTGCTCTGGCATGGTATATCCGACCGTATCAGGAATATTCAGCGTTTTAGCACCTGCATCGATTACTTTCTCTAGGATTTTGCACAAAAAATCAATTTCAGACCGCCCTGCGTCTTCCGGTGAAAACTCAATATTATCGGTATATTGACTTGCCCACTTGATTGCTTTGACTGCTTGTTCAATCACCTGTTCCGGCGACATGCGCAATTTATTTTTCATATGAATCGGAGAAGTGGCAATAAACGTATGTATGCGTGCCGGGCCCGTATTTTTAAGTGCCTCACCGGCTCGTCTGATGTCAGATTCTATTGCACGTGCCAGTCCACAAACAACACTTTCCTTTACCGATTCGGCGACGGCTCTAACAGCTTCAAAATCGCCATTAGATGCTGCAGGAAAACCCGCTTCAATTACATCAACGCCCATACGCTCCAGCTGCCAGGCAATGCGGACTTTTTCTTCCTTTGTCATGGACGCACCAGGACTTTGCTCACCATCACGCAGTGTAGTATCAAAAATAATTAATTGTTCTTGCATTTATATGCTCCAATTCAGAGAAAAAATGTATCGCGATAAAAACTCAGATACTGAGTTTTATAATTTGGGAACTGATGAGGAGAGAAAAAATTATCTATAGCGCGCAAGGGCGCAGCAGCCCCGATAAGGCCAATGGGACAATATAATAATATGAGGAGACAAAAAATGTATTAAACATGGCATTGCAATATAAATAGTTTTTTTATTTTATGCAATAAAATTATCTCTAAGCGGTTGATTCATTTTTTTTTCTATTTTTAAGAAAGCGCCATAATTTTATGCAATAACCTGAAAGTGCGTAACCGGCGAATAAGCAAAATAAAACTACTGGTGGATGGCTTGGGATGAGTACAAAAAAGAATAATACCAATAATAAAATGGTCACAAATGGAACTCTTCTCATGAGATTGATTTCTTTTCCGCTATAAAACGGAATATTGCTGACCATTGTTAAACCGGCAAACAATGTAACAATGAGAGCAAGCCATTTGATGTCCGTGCCCGATACTTGAAAGTCCAGCATCACCCATACCAGGCCAGCAATAAGTGCAGCTGCAGCCGGACTTGGCAATCCTTGAAAAAACCGCTTGTCGATCACATTGATATTGGTATTAAAACGTGCCAGCCTTAAAGCCGCACATGCACAATAGATAAATGCAGCAATCCAGCCCCACTGCCCCATTTCCCTGAGCGCCCATTCGTACATGATCAACGCGGGCGCTACACCGAAGGAAACCATATCAGACATACTGTCGTATTCAGCACCAAATTCACTTTGCGTATGCGTCATTCGCGCAACACGGCCATCCAGACCATCCAATACCATGGCAATAAAAATGGCCACCGCAGCATGTTCGAAATTGCCATTCATGGCCTGTACTATCGCATAAAAACCCGCAAATAGGGCAGCGGTAGTAAACAAGTTAGGCAACAAATAAATTCCGCGACGCCGCAAACGGGTCTGTACAACTGTTGATTCTGGTTGTGAGTCGGACATTATAAAATTGTCAGAAAGATAGATTGGAAACTGTATCGCTACATATTTCGTATATCAAAATCAAAACCGAAACAGTTAAAAATTATAAAAAAGGAAATACTTTTTACAGATAAAAAACGTGTTTCCTCGTTGTTTTTTAAACTATTTTCTTAATTCAGCCAATACCGTTGTCGTTGCATGAACCTTATCGCCAATGTTTACATTAATTTTTGTATCAAGCGGCAGGTAAACATCAACGCGCGACCCAAATCGTATAAATCCGAATCGTTGCCCGCGCAGCAGGTGATCGCCCGGTAAAGCATTACATATAATACGTTTGGCAATAAGGCCTGCTACCTGAACGCAGGTCACATCAGAACCATCATCGGCTTTAATCCACAGTGCGTTACGCTCATTCTCCAACGAAGCTTTCGGCAGATCAGCATTGATAAATTTACCAGGGAAATACCATTTGTTACGCACGTTACCATCTACCGGGCTGCGGTTGGAATGCACGTTAAAAACATTCATGAATACGCTGATTTTAACGGCATCCCGTTTTAAATAAGGGTCATGTACTTTTTCAACAGCTACAATTCTGCCATCTGCCGGCGACAAAACCGCATTCGGTACAGATGGCACTTCACGTGGCGGATCGCGGAAAAACTGCAAGACAAAGACAGCCATTAACCAAAAAAAAATCGCCCACAAAAAACCGGCATAAATATTAACCAGTAAAGCAATTAAAAAAGCTGCCACAATAAAAGGCCAACCTTCTCTGGCAATCAGAGGGTGCGGGTAATTTGACATAAATAACGTATTGAAAAAACGATAAAATATAAATAAAGGTCCCAAGACAGCCCGGGATTACTAGTTCTTACCTTGATCAACCAGTTGGTTTTTCTTAATCCAAGGCATCATGCTGCGCAGTTGCGCGCCTACTTGTTCAATCTGATGCTCAGAAGCAAGCCGGCGGCTTGATTTTAGCATCGATGCTCCGGATTGATTTTCAAGTATGAATTCGCGGGCATATTCTCCAGTCTGGATTTGGCGCAGGATTTTACGCATTTCGGCGCGGGTTTCATCTGTAATAATCCGCGGGCCTCTTGAGATATCGCCATACTCAGCATTATTCGAAATAGAGTATCGCATATTTGCAATGCCGCCTTCATAAATCAGGTCTACTATCAGCTTCACTTCGTGCAGACATTCAAAATAGGCCATCTCAGGTGCATAACCAGCTTCAACCAATGTCTCAAAACCGGTCTGTATCAAGGCTGTCAATCCACCGCATAAAACAACCTGCTCACCAAACAAATCAGTCTCGGTTTCTTCGCGAAAACTGGTTTCAATGACACCACCTTTCGTTCCACCGTTTGCGGCAGCGTATGACAAAGCAACATCGCGCGCCTTACCTGACTGATCCTGATGCACAGCTATGAGTGAGGGTACGCCACCACCTTGTAAATAAGTGGATCGCACCAAATGCCCCGGGCCTTTTGGTGCGATCATGATTACATCCAGATCCGCACGTGGCGATACCTGCCCATAATGAATATTAAAACCATGCGCAAAAGCCAGCGTCGTATTTTGCTTCAATCCAGGTTCAATTTCATCGACATAGACAGATGCAATCTGCTCATCGGGCAGCAGCACCATAACCACATCTGCATCTTTGACAGCGTCGGCAACTTCCTTAACATTAAGCCCTGTTTTTTCAGCCTTGCCCCAGGACGCACCACTTTTGCGCAACCCGACAGTCACTTGCACACCTGACTCGCTCAAATTATTAGCATGCGCGTGCCCCTGCGAACCATAACCCACAATAGTTACTTTTTTTCCTTTGATTAATGACAAATCTGCGTCTTTATCATAATAAACTTTCATTATTTTCCTTTTATACTTAATTTAGATCAGCAATATAATTACTTCTCAAAAAGAACATTTCTGATCTGCATTCTTTAAAACCTGGATTTTCGAACAAGCGCTCATTATACCTTTAAAACCCAATCTCCGCGGCCAATGCCTGACGCACCCGTTCTGACCGTTTCAAGCACGGCACTTTTTTCTATTGCCTCCAGAAATGCATCCAGTTTTGAACTCGTTCCGGTCAATTCAATCGTATAAGATTTATCCGTTACATCGATAATACAGCCACGAAAAATCTCTACCAGCCGTTTAATTTCATCTCGATCAGATTTAATTGCCCTCACTTTCACCAGCATGAGTTCGCGCTCAATATGGTTACCATCTATCAAGTCAATTACCTTGACAACTTCGATAAGTTTGTTTAGCTGTTTGGTCACTTGTTCAATCACTTCATCCGAACCCGTTGTCACCAATGTCATGCGTGATAATGTTGGATCTTCTGTAGGCGCTACTGAGAGTGATTCAATATTATATCCGCGCGCAGAAAACAAGCCTGCCACACGGGACAAAGCACCCGCTTCATTTTCCATTAATAGTGAAATAATATGTCGCATTTCTTTTACACCAGAATCATTTCTGAGAGACCTTTACCACCCGGCACCATTGGAAAAACATTCTCAGTCTGGTCAGTAATAAAGTCCAAAAACACCAACTGATCCTTGAGTTTAAATGCTTCTTTCAACGCACCTTCCACATCTTCAGGCCGTTCAATTTTTATCCCTACATGGCCATAGCTTTCGGCAAGCTTAATGAAATCAGGCAACGCATCCATATAAGATTCCGCATAGCGATTGCCATGAAAAAATTCCTGCCATTGTCTTACCATTCCCATATACCGGTTATTCAAATTAATTATTTTTAAAGGCAGCTTATACTGCTTGCAAGTTGACAGTTCCTGAATGCACATTTGAATACTGGCTTCGCCAGTAATACATGCCACTTTACTTTTAAGATTGGCAAGCTGAACGCCCATCGCCGCGGGCATCCCAAAACCCATCGTGCCGAGTCCACCCGAATTAATCCACCGCCGTGGTTTGTCAAATTTATAAAATTGTGCGGCCCACATTTGATGTTGCCCCACATCCGAAGTAACAAAAGCGTCGCCTTTAGTCACCTCATACAATTTTTCAACCACCATTTGCGGCTTTATGATGCTGCTTTCCCGATCATATTTAAGGCAATCCCGCTCGCGCCATAATTCTATTTGTTTCCACCACTCGCCCAGTGCGGTCTGGTCCGGTACCTCTTTAGTACTTTTCAATAATTTAATTAATTCTTTCAATACATCCGGCACATTCCCGACAATAG
Organism: Nitrosomonas sp.; assembly: GCA_003514765.1. Classification (GTDB taxonomy): domain Bacteria; phylum Pseudomonadota; class Gammaproteobacteria; order Burkholderiales; family Nitrosomonadaceae; genus Nitrosomonas. The sequence goes on from DOOY01000041.1 coordinate 8,508, forward strand.
GTATATCGACTTTCACCCGTTTTGAAATCGATGACGGATCAATATCAATATGAATAATTTTTCTGCTCTCGTTTGAAAAATGTTTGGGATTGCCAATAACACGGTCGTCAAAACGCGCGCCAACGGCAATCAGTACATCGCAATACTGCATCGCCATATTCGCTTCATAGGTTCCGTGCATACCCAGCATACCTATGAATTGTCTGTCCGTAGCCGGATAACCCCCCAATCCCATAAGGGTATTGGTACAGGGATAATTTAGCAATTTAGCTAACTCAGTTAGCGGTTTTGAAGCATCGCTGAGAATGACACCCCCACCGGTATAAAAAACCGGTCTTTTCGAGCTTAAGATCAGCTCAACCGCTTTTTTGATCTGTTTCAAATTACCCTTGACAACTGGATTATAGGAGCGCATCGAAATTTTTTCAGGGTATGAAAATACCATTTTTTGTTGCGTCACATCCTTGGGTATATCTACAAGAACCGGGCCGGGCCGGCCTGTTGCAGCAATATAAAATGCTTTTTTGATGGTTATTGCCAACTCACTGATGTCGCTGACAAGAAAGTTATGTTTGACACAGGGCCGGGTAATACCCACCGTATCCACTTCCTGGAAAGCATCCAATCCAATAGCATTGGTAGGTACCTGCCCGCTGATCACGACTAAAGGTATAGAGTCCATATACGCCGTTGCAATGCCTGTTACAGCATTGGTTACACCAGGGCCTGATGTAACCAGTGCGACACCGACTTTATTACTAGAGCGCGCATAGCCGTCGGCAGCATGTACCGCTGCCTGTTCATGCCGGACTAAAATATGTCTTACTTTATCCTGCTTGAATAATTCATCGTAAAGAAACAGTACTGCTCCACCGGGATAGCCGAAAATACAATCAACCTCCTCTTCCTGTAAGCAGCGTATTGTTATTTCCGCTCCGGTTAATTCCACACTCATGCTTTTTGCATCCTAAAATCAAATTCGATTATTAATAATAAAAACTCTTACTTTATATGCCGCGGTTAATTTCCTGTGCCGCCTACGGTGAGTCCGTCAATACGTAATGTAGGCTGCCCCACGCCGACGGGGACACTCTGACCATCTTTTCCACATGTTCCCACCCCGGGATCGAGCGCCATATCATTGCCAATCATGGATACGCGGGTCAAAACATCAGGTCCATTACCAATCAATGTCGCGCCTTTTACTGGATAGGTAATTTTACCATCTTCAATGCGGTATGCTTCTGCAGCTGAAAAAACAAACTTGCCGCTGGTGATATCCACCTGGCCGCCACCGAAATTAGCCGCATATAACCCGTCTTTAACTGAAGCAATGATTTCTTCAGGTTCTTTGTCCCCGTTATGCATATAAGTATTGGTCATGCGCGGCATGGGAATATGTGCGAACGACTCACGGCGCCCGTTACCGGTAACCGGCAAATTCATTAACCGTGCATTCAGACTATCTTGCATATACGCTTTAAGTATGCCGTCTTCAATAAGCGTCGTACACTGCGTTGGATTACCTTCGTCGTCTATATTCAATGATCCGCGTCTGCGCGTGATAGTTCCGTCATCTACAACGGTAACACCCGGCGCAGCTACGCGCTGGCCAACACGTCCAGAAAAAGCGGAGCTTCCTTTGCGGTTAAAATCACCTTCCAGTCCATGTCCAATGGCTTCATGCAACAAAATACCGGGCCACCCATTACCAAGTACTACCGTCATTGTGCCAGCCGGCGCAGGGCGGGCCTCCAGATTAATCACGGCCTGATGGACTGCTTTGGCGGCATAATCGCGCAACACCTCATCAGTAAAATAAGCATAATCAAAACGCCCGCCACCGCCGGCCACACCTTGCTCGCGGCGTCCATTTTCTTCTGTAATCACTTGTAATGATAATCGCACCAGCGGCCTGACATCGGCAGCAAGCACGCCATCGCTTCTTGTCACCAGAATAACCTCGTATTCGCCGGCCAACGATGCCATTACTTGAATAACACGCGAATCAAGTTTGCGGGCATATTTCTCCAGTGTTTCCAATAAGGCCACTTTGTCTGAGTCTTTTAAGCTGGTCATGGGGTCTTCCGGCAAATAGAGCAGGGATTTTTTTTCGATTTCAGCGTTTTTACTGACCTTTACCGATTGCGCGCCACCTTGGTTTGCAATCGCACGGGTTGCTTTCGCAGCAGACTCTAGTGCTGGCATGCTGATATCATCAGAATATGCAAAAGCCGTTTTATCGCCACTGATTGCACGCACACCGACACCCTGGTCAATATTAAAACTACCGGATTTAACAATGCCCTCTTCCAGCATCCATCCTTCAGAACGGTTATATTGAAAATATAAATCCGCATAGTCAATTTCATGGGTCAGAATTTGACCAAAAATCCGCTGCAGCCCGGCCGTGTCAATATTATAAGGTGACAACAAACAACTGTCTGCGATGGCATAAAAATCACGCGATTCGGTAGTGGTCTCTGTATTCATATTTTTTCTAATTCAACCTAAAAACGCAGATGCTTCATTTATTGATATTTAACAAGCAAAAGTCATTATTAATCACAATACAGTCTACGGTGCTTAAGCGCAGGTAAACTCGCACGTATCCGGGCTTGATATTCCGGATCCAACTTTGCCACAACTGCTCCGGAGCCACGCGGCAAACGTTTCACCACAACACCCCAGGGATCTACAATCATACTATCCCCATTTGTTTCACGGCCATTGACATGATACCCACCCTGCGCAGGCGCTATCACATAGGCCAAATTCTCAATAGCGCGTGCGCGTACCAGTACTTCCCAATGAGCTTTGCCGGTAACGGCAGTAAAGGCTGCAGGTGCAAGGATGATGTCAACATTTGTCATCTTGCGAAACAATTCCGGAAAACGTAAATCATAACAGATTGAAAGTCCGATTCGCCCAAAAGGTGAATCCAGTGTCACAACTTCGTTACCTGCCGCTATCGTTTTTTCCTCAGCATAATTTTCATGACCCATACTCAAACCAAACAGATGAATTTTGTCATAGCGCGCAACAAGCTTTCCATCGTCAGCATAAACCAGGCAGCTGTTGTAAATTTTTTTCGGATCGGGCGACATCAGCGGCACAGAACCGCCAACCAGCCATATTCCCAAACGCCTGGCCATGTCGCTGAGAAAAGTTTGAATCGGTCCATTGCCTGCTTGCTCCATCACCGACAATTTGTCAGTATCTTTCATGCCCATGATACAAAAATATTCCGGCAGCACAACAAGCTTTGCATTTTGCGAAACTGCATCCTCAATATGGCGCGCTGCTTCTTCCAGATTTGCATCGACACTGGGCCCTGAAGCCATTTGTATGGCTGCAGCGTAAAAACCGTTTTTTGTCTCTTTACCGGATGTGTCTTGATTATGACTTGTTGGATCACCAGACATCGCTAACCTAATTAATTCTTTATTTATAAAAATACCGACTCAAATTCTCTGCTTCAAAAATGCATAATCTATTCGCAATGATCAATTCAATCCAACCAGCCGCTCTATTCCTGATTAATACGATATACATCACCAAAGACGGATTCTAACATTTACTCCGACTTGATTCTATTTTCAATTACACTATGTCAATATTACGAAATTGCAGCATAAAATAGCTTTTTATGAAACCGATCGCCACCTGCTGCTGTATGACACGCAATCATGACCCCATTAGACCAGATTACCAATAGTACTTTTGAACAGGCAATTTCATTCAGCCGGTATGTGCAGCGCATTTTGATCAGCGATCCATTACAAAGGGAAATATTGCTAGAAAACTGGACCCGGCCTTACCAAAAAACAGAAATGCTGGGTTTTTTAAAAAACAGTGTGCAGGCCGGCAATCAAGAAACCGAATTGAATTGTGTGTTACGTAAGCTGCGCAAACAAGTCATGCTCAGATTAACGGTTCGTGATATCAGTGGGTGCGCTGACCTGACTGAAGTCATGTCAACCATGTCCGATCTTGCAGAAGTCTGTATTAATTTCTCTCTCGAACATCATGAAAAATGGCTGACTCAACCTGAACGTTTCGGGATGCCGACAAACAAAAAGAATGGCAGCGCGCAGCATTTATGGGTAGTCGCCATGGGCAAACTGGGCGGCCGTGAGCTAAATGTTTCTTCCGATATTGATTTGATCTTTGTTTACCCGGAAGACGGCCAAACCAATGGTCATAAATCCATATCCAACCATGAATTTTTTGCGCGTCTGGGCCGGAAATTAATTGCGAGCCTAAATGATTACACCGTTGACGGGTATGTTTTTCGGGTAGACATGCGTTTACGCCCGCATGGTGAAAACAGTCCGCTCGCAATCAGCTTTGAAATGCTGGATGAATATTTCAAAACGCAAGGACGCGAATGGGAACGTCATGCCTGGATTAAAGGCCGC
>DOOY01000065.1 GCA_003514765.1 Nitrosomonas sp.
CGGGCGTATCAAATTCCGAACGGCGGCAAAGTTTTTCTTGCTAAAGTCGACGCGCGATTGCGCATCATGATCAAAATGCTCCAGTGCTTCAACGATTGCGACACGGGACGCCAATCCCGAAAAATTGGCAACTTGTATGGATAGTCCAGGCCGGGCGTTCAGCTCGATTATCATGGGTCCTTGATCCCTGTCCATGACAATATCAACGCCGAGATAACCCAGTCCGGTCATTTCATAACATGCGGCTGCCAGTGTGAGTAATTTGTTCCAGTGCGGTACAGTCAAATCGTGAAATGCTTTGCGTGTATCCGGATGGTGATAAACGGGGATGCCATACTGCACCGCGTGCAGTGCTTCGCCTGTGCCGATATCGATACCGACACCGACTGCACCCTGATGCAGATTGGCTCTGCCGTCAGAAGCATGTGTGGCCAGTCTCAGCATGGCCATAATGGGATATCCTTTAAAGACAATTACGCGAAGATCCGGAATGCCTTCATAGCTGTAATCAGCAAAAACCGGATCGATTTGTATTAAAGATTCGATCATGACCGAATCGGGCTTGCCGCCAAGACTGTGCAGTCCACTCAGGATGTTAGAAACATGCCGCTCAATATGCGAAAGTTTGACGGCTTCGCCACTGGGCTTGTAGTAAAGGTTATGATCCTGTTCGGTAATGACCAGGATACCCTTGCCGCCACTGCCTTTAACAGGTTTGATAACAAACTGCTGATAGGCGCTGAGCATGACTTTGAGCTGTTTGACATCATATTGATAGTGTAAGGTGCCGAGCAATTTGGGCACTGTGATACCGGCTGCCTGCGCCAGCTGTTTTGTTTTCAATTTGTCGTCTACCAATGGGTATAAGTGACGTGGGTTATAGCGTGATACCAGCGCGAAGTTTCTCTGGTTCATGCCCACAATGCCCATGTTCTTGAGTCTTCTAAAGCTTGTCAGAAACATGATGCTTTCCCATTGAGTGAAAACGATAAAGTTCGGTTAAACGATAACCCGTGTATTGACCAAGTATTAAAATTAATGACAGGTTAACCAGCATCAATTCCGGGAAATTAAAAGTCAGGTATTCAACAGTGCGGTTGGTCATGAAAATATAAGCAATTACCGCTGTTAATAGGCTTCCTCCGCCTTGAATCAGAACTTCTCTGGGGCCGTCTTCTTCCCAGAGTACGGACATGCGTTCAATTGTCCATGCCAGAATAATCATCGGAAAGAAAGTTACCGTGAGCGCCTGACTCAGACCCAGCTTGTGACTGATAATGCTGATACTTGCAATAATGGTAATGACGACGATAATGACCGCCGATATGCGTGCAACCAGTAATAGATTGAGTCGTGATAAATAGGAGCGTATAAGCAGGCCGGTGCTGACGACAATCAGAAAGATTACAATACCCGTTATCAGCGTGGTTTGAATCAAGGCCAGCGCAATCAGAATCGGCATAAAGGTGCCGGAAGTACGGATGCCAACAAGTATACGCATGATGACAACGACTAATGCGCCGATCGGCAGCAAAAGGATCATTTTAAAAGCATTCTGTTGTTCAATGGGTAGACTGTAAATTGAAAAATCGATCACAGTTGCCTGCTTGTTCAGGCTGCTGTTAACAACAAGATTTCGGGTTGAGTGCGTATTTTTAATAATTGAAAAAGAAACTTGCGAGTTTTTGCCACCAACAACGTCCAATAATGATTGTCCGCCGCGTTGCCAGATTAAAAAATTTTTTGGTTTGCCACTTTTACCTGTGTCTTGATTGAATAATATCCATTGGTTTCCGTCATGTATTTCCACAAAATTAGTGAGAGATTGACGCCTGCGCCCGTCTTCAAGAAAAAGACCGCGTACAACACGTGCGCTGATACCTTCCAGTGCCAGCAAGTCGAGAATCAGCTGTGTTTTGTAATCCTCGCCTGCTTTGTCATTGCGTAATAAGCGCTGGTTCTGATTGGGGGATGTTGAATTTAATGTCTGAATCAGTTCGCGTGTAAAGATTTCAGGGTTTGCAGATCTGGCGCGAACCTTCTCCAACAATGTCAATGAGGCTGTCAAGAACACTTCGTCCAATTCAGGTTTTTTGGGTTGTTCGGGTGTATCGGAAGGCGGAATTTCAACAACTTTATCATTTTCGTAGACACTCAGGCGATAGTATGCCGTTTGAGCACCTTGGGCTGCTCTTTTGCTCCACTGACCGCGACGCTCATTATCTGACACCAGTTCACTGAAGCCGTAATCGGATGATGCAAAATCCTCTTCCATGAGGGTCAGATGCGGTTCTTTCGGTGGCAGGGCCAAGGATACAATGACCGGATCTCCCTGAGCCTGAAAGTCAATCTTTGCTTCGATTGTCCAGACAAATTTTTTGTCATCCGGTATGAGTGGAAAGCCCAGCATCAGGTGTTTGTATAGAATCAATCCAATACCGGTGAACAGAATCAGTATAACAACCGTATAAAGTCTGGATTTGGCTTGCATATTTATTGGGTGCTATCTGTTTTGGGCAAGGTAAATTCCTTGCTGACATCGACAATTGCTAAATCGCGTAAGAAGTTTCTGCCAATAAGAACTTGTTGTTTAAATTTACTGCGATCAATCAAAGTGAAGCTGATATGTTCATCGATATTACCCAGTTTTACGCGTAACCGAACAATGGGGCGGCGCTGGGATTCTATTTTATGTTTTTTGATTTTGGTGTGGCCACGTACGCGGCGGATTAATTCAATTTTTCCCTTTGTATTTGGATCGACAATATTAAACTTGATATAGGGTTTGCCGTCACGTTCAAATTCGACCATGTCGAGTGCATTAAGCGATGAAGTTTGTGCTCCGGTATCAATTCTGGCGCTTAGGCTAATACCAGGTGGGTCCAGGTAGACATATTCCAGACCGCCAAGAATTGTTCTTTTATCTTTGGTATTTGTTTTATTTGAATTATTTGTAACGGGTTTGGCAGATTGCGCAGTTGACCGCGAGGTGGGGGGGGGCGCTGCTTTGTTTGTTTGATTTTGTTGTTTTTTCTGCTGGCTTTCCAGCTGTTCCTTTTGTTTCAATAATTCGGCAAACAATGTTACCAACTCACTTTCGCGCGCGCTGATAGCCGCTTCGCGAGAAATGAGCGCTTCCTCGCGCATATTCAACTCAGTAATCAGCTCTTCAAAATTATTTTGCCGGGAAAAAAATGCTGGATCTGATTCATTATGATCTGAGGATACGTGATCGGGTGACTGGCACCCGGACAAAAACGCCAGGCTGATGATGATAAAAAAGAAACGAAATGGTATTGGTTTCGGAAAAATTGACTTTTTACTAATGAAAAACAGCATTTTAGTAATCTGGTATAGTGTGAATAAAGATGTGTTTGTAATGATAGCAATAGCTAGACAATCCAATCAGGTTCGCTATTTCATTTTACCGATTATGGCGCCAGTCTCCAATCACCATTTTTTATGGTAACGAGAGCAAGTATTGGCCGCAGTTGTTAAGGACTGTTCAGTTTAAAAATTAAAGTCTCATTGTTGTAGGAACAGATGTTACGGTGAACTTCAAGGCAATGAGAAGTGACAACGATCTTGTAGACACCTGGTGGCTGATCTTTCGTATCGAATTCAAATTGGAAATGACCCTGTTTATCGCTGAGATAAGACTTTTCGACAATTACGGTATTGTCCTCGGTGGTCACCTGAAAATTCAGCAACACATCCGCTGTTGGTTGCGCGTTGTAATCTACCCATCCGTTGATAACGACTTTTTCTCCCACCGTATAGTGTGTGCCAGGCTCAACAAGAACGGGTTTTGAAATATGTGTAGCACTTGCGTGGGTGGTAACGACACAAAAAAATAGAACCAACAGACATGTGATAATGTAATTCCGTTTTAGCATCATAAGCATCTAATCACCATTAAATAAATTCATGATTTTTAATATGTTAAATTGTCTTGTTGACGATGGGGGAATAGGTCACCGATTTTAAGCTATGGCCAATCGATGCATTTTCAACCTGTAATCCTATGCTAAGGAATATAACAGGAGTGGCAGGACAAAGCCAGTGTAACTTTGGATAAGTTTATGAAATAAAATCAATTGACTGATAACGTTAAAAAAGCGCTTAGGTTTTGTTTTTGGGTGCATACAAATCTGTAATTGTTCCTTCAGCTATTTCGGCGGCAAAAAGAACAGTTTCGGAAAGGGTGGGATGGGGGTGAATGGTCAGACTGATGTCTTCCATGTCTACGCCCATCTCCAGCGCCAGTACCGTTTCAGCAATGAGCTCTCCTGCGTTTATGCCGACGATGCCTGCTCCCAGAATACGGCGTGTTTTTTTATCCAGAATTAATTGTGTCATGCCTTCATCCCGTGCCATAGAAATAGCCCGTCCGCTGGCTGCCCAGGGGAAACTGGCTTTTTCATACTCGATTTCCCGTTTTTTTGCTTCATGCTCGGTCAGACCCATCCAAGCGATTTCGGGATCTGTGTAGGCAACAGACGGAATTGTGCGTGCATCAAATAAGGCTTTATGTCCGGCAATAATTTCGGCGGCGAGTTTTCCTTCATAAGTTGCTTTGTGCGCGAGCATGGGGTTGCCGATGATGTCGCCGA
>DOOY01000108.1 GCA_003514765.1 Nitrosomonas sp.
CGTTGCTAATCAGGAAAGCTTAAAAGATTTTGACGACAAATTGCGGGCTGATGGGTAGATACAATCTATTAGCGTGTAGTTGGCGTTATAGTTGTAATTATGAGTGTATAAGGCCGACAGAATAGAAATCAGTGGCTTTAAAAAGCTATGAATACCCACCGCACTTCAAATATCTGTCATTTCATATATTCAGTATCTCATTAAAAATTATTGGTTCTGTTGTATTAAGTTTTTTTCTTCCAAATCGTTCATCAATTCATTGATTACATTTGAAGAATTCCGATCATAATTACCCAGAGTATTGCATACTTGCCAGATCATGGTTGGGCCGTATCTATGACCAGCGTATCCGACACAATTAAACTCTCTCCCGCCGTAATCATTAAACGAGCGCATTGATTTTATAAGATATTCTGGGTCGTAATTTTCTTCACTATACGCCCCTGTTTCTCTATATTTCCAAAATTCTCTGTAAATACCTTTTTTTCGCATCCGCATGCCTGGATTCGAACCATCAGAGACGATTAATCCCACGTCGATAAGCTTAAGGCATACATCATTAATGTGCTCATTGAGTAACCAAAGGTTGCCACTACCACCTTCACCCAGAGAGTCTCCGCGATAAAAGAAGACACCTAATGTACTTATTTCTTTACGGAAAGCCGAAAACCCATATCCATTTCGGCGATTAATTTTAATTATTCTTCCAGTTGGATTATGTCTATAAATCTCAGTCAAGGTACAAGGGTCAATATCTTTATCGTATGAACTGCATGAAACGGGACCATTGATTTTCCTTTCTAATAAATTGTAGCGTTGATCCATTCTTAATAATGGCTCTTGTTTGTCTGCAGGAGCATCAAGCCCGTAGTTTCTCGTATCCTTGTTACGTGGTGAAAAATATCCTTTATCAACAAACCAGAAATCCGTTACATACGGCGAGAAAAATTCTATCGGAATGAGTAAATCATTCCCACTACAAGGATAAAAAAGCGTTGTGTCTTTAATGCTTTCCAGTACACTTTTGCTCAGTATTAGGAGATCTTCCATCGGTCATCGCCCTCATATTAGACATAACAACTAGTTATCGTCAATATTGCGATAAAAATTAGCCTAAAAGACACGGATGAGAACCGTAAGCTAAGTGACGGAAACCACATTATTTAACACAAATAATCCATTAGGAGCCGTCGTCCCTACGAATATTTCGAATGTCATTCAGTTGAACATGAGGCAGGCCATAAATCCACTAAACAATGGTGGAACGACAGAACTGCAACCTGTCTTTTTACTGAATGGCTACCGTTTATATCGACGGGGTATTTGAGATGTTTTTACATCAAGTTAGATGGCGCTGTTGTAGGTTATTGTCACCAAAATGCCAGAAAAGGGGACGCAGATATGTGCTTGCTGCTTTTGGACGTCAGACTCCATCATTTGGAATCAAACTTGGCGAGTTCTGCAGTCATTTGTGTTAGATAAAATGGTCTAAGGATCGCCATTGAGACTGTACCAGCTATAAAAGCTCGGTTCGAGGTGTTTTCGGTCGGTTAAAAACCAAATGTCCACGAGACGAGTCGTTAGAGAACTGCGGCAGTTTATTACCTTGTGGAAACGGGGCTTAGTACACGTTTTCTATGCAAGCACTCGAGCAGAATTATGTATGTTAGTGATTAAATTGGCGCGCTGGGACGATGTACCGGTGTAAAGAACCAGCCGGAAAGATCCGTAGTTTTACCGCACTAAGCAATGCATGCAAGTTTTTTCATTTGAATAAATGAGATAACTTAATCAACATACTATGCTGGAAATCGTGGGGCGTGAACGAGCCAAAGTGTTTTTCTAAATCGTTATAAATTTTGTATCCAAACTGTCGATAAAACAGGTATCAGGCACGATTAAAAAATTCATCTTCTCTTTGTGCCCAATCTTTGCAGAAATTGTGCAGGCTCCGAGTTGATAGTAATGCCGAAAGATTGTATTGATGGCGTGATCACACATAAGCTTTGCCATTTGAGAGCATGTAATCTCAGCAGGCGTTTTATAAATTACTAACCACTTGCTGAAGGATTGGAAGTTGAGACGGAGACGGCTCAATGAAATAGTTGAGGCTAGGGTTGTTTGATAATTATCGTTTAGGTTGAATTTAATTATGAAGCTTGTCTGTTTTAAAAGGCGTGAAAATGGTTCGGGCGTTCGACTGACCGGAGGCAGGTATGAATGAGGAGGTTACCGAAGAAGACGGAAGTCGTCAGCGCCGCACGGAACTCAAGCATGCATACGGCGCAGCCTACACCATGCTGAGCGATATCCTGTTCAGCGAAGATCCTCTCAGAATCAGCTTCGGGGATAATACCGACGAGTATGAGCCAGAGGTCAATACGATCCTGCCGCGACTAGGTAGCTCTCAGTCCGTGGAAGACGTGAGACGGATTGTTCATGAAGAGTTCGTGAAGTGGTTCGAACTTTCTATGGCTGGCCCGGAAGAAAAATACCAGGCTATCGCGGAGCGCACGTACGCAGAGGTTGTGCCTCTGTTGCCAAAACAATCGACGTAGAACTCTGAATATAGAACCCGTTAAGGTTTTTTCAACAACTTCTCGCCGTCTACTCGCAAAGCTCCATCTGGAGCAATATGAATATATTGGATGGAATACGCACACGGACTTGGCTCGTACCTGGCAGAACCCTAAATAGTCCACTTGTTTTGTCGTAGTTATTATTCTCATCTTTATAGAAGGGATGCCGAAAAATGGCTATGGTTTTCTGCAGAAATTGTGGCAAAGAAATAAAAAAAACCGCAAATATATGCACATATTGCAAAACATCGTGGTTTAGTAAAAAACATGAGAATCCAGCCATCCCAGACGGCATTAAAGGCTGGTCTTGGGGGGCTTTTACCTTTAATGGAATTTGGGCGATAGGAAATCGGACTTGGGTTGGATTATTATCATTTATTCCTATTGTAGGTATTATTATGTGTGTAATACTCGGTATTAAAGGTCGGGAATGGGCTTGGAGAAACAAGGAATGGGAAAGTATAGAACATTTTAATCGTGTTCAAAAGAAATGGTCATTCTGGGGAGGGGTACTTATCATTACCGTCATATCTCTAGATATTGCAAGTGCCTTTCTAGCAGTCCCTGCATACCAAGATTACGTACAGCAAACAAAAAACAACATGAACTTAAATCAGAATTATAAATAAAGTTAGAAGGATGCTCTAAAGCACCCTTCTTCTGGCGGTTATAGCAAACGTTAGGTTACTTGCACATGTCTGATGCGCCGTTTCAATTTGCCAACTATCTGACCGTGTTTGTCGATTTGCTTGGCCATCGAAATCTCTATCAGAAAATTGCAGATATTCCAGAAGATGGGAGCACTGAACTACCCGAGTTCGCTGCATCACAACTCGAAAAGCATCATAACGCCGGAAACAGCAAGTTGGCAATTCGCTATTTACTGCTTTCCAGCTATTTAAATGAAAGTGGGCCAGTGCCATCCAGTGAGAAGTAACCTAACTCAGGCGTGATGTTTCAAAAGGAAGCGTATGGAAGAAGTCAAAGAATTATGGATTAAATTCAATAAGTATTCCAACAAGCTAGCAAATGCGCTCGGTAGAACAGGCAACATTGTTGGCGAGTATGCTGAATATCTCGCACATCAGTATTATGGCGGCAGCCTGATCAAAATATCCGGAGCTGGTGCAGATATAATAACTAAAGATGGAACACTGTACCAAGTTAAGTCTCGGAGAATTAGAGGTACGCTAACAGCTCAATTAAACGTCATCCGTTCATGGAATTTCCATTACCTTGTAATAATACTGTTCGATGCAGAAGGCGGGATAAAACGGGCACTTGAAGTTCCAGTCAAAATTGCCAGAGAATACGGAGTGAAAAACATTCATCAAAATGGGTGGGTTATTACAACAACACAAAGGTTTTTAAATGATGGGCGGTTAAAGGATATTACGGCTCCGCTAAGCAGCGTACCCCGCAAACCTGTTGCAATC
>DOOY01000236.1 GCA_003514765.1 Nitrosomonas sp.
TACTGCTGTGGGACAATTTGACCGCCATCATCATCATGATCGGTCAATTGCTACTCGACTGCCTTTATTTTTTACGCCACCCGGCACATATCCCCTGGCGTGAGATTTCTGCAAATCTCTATCGCACCGGCGCACAAGCCCTGGTAATTACGGCGCTAGTCGGGTTTTTAATCGGTATTGTGCTCAGTTACCTGTCTTCTGAGCAATTACAGATGTTTGGGGCTGATATCTTTATTGTCAATATTCTGGGAATCAGTATTATCCGGGAACTCGGTCCTTTACTTGCCGCTATTCTCGTTGCCGGACGGTCCGGCTCATCCATGACTGCACAACTGGGTGTCATGCGCGTTACCCAGGAACTGGACGCCTTAACCGTCATGGGTATTTCGCATAGTCAGCGATTGATTTTTCCAAAAATTATCGGCCTGGGTCTTGCGATGCCGCTGCTCGTCCTGTGGACCAGCGCCATTGCTTTATTGGGCGGGATAATTGCGGCTGAAATCCAGTTGGGCCTCAGCTACTATTATTTTTATCATGCACTTCCAGATTCCGTGCCCATTGCAAATCTGTGGCTTGGACTTGGCAAAGGCGCCGTAAGTGGCATGGTTATCGCATTGATCGCCTGCCATTTTGGTCTCAGAATCAAACCGAATACCGAAAGCCTCGGAGAAGGGACAACCGCGTCTGTTGTAACATCTATTACCGTGGTGATCATCATTGACGCAATCTTTGCAGTTGTATTTTCAGATGTAGGAATTATCTAGCCTGACTTATGGATCAAGTACCTGACATCATTGAAATAGAAGGTCTGCATACGCAGTTTGGACAGCATGTCGTACACCAGGATTTGAATTTGAAAATTAAACAAGGCGAAGTACTTGCGATTGTCGGCGGTTCAGGCAGTGGCAAAACGGTGTTGTTGCGTCAAATACTGGGACTTGAGCAGCCTGCAAAAGGAAGTGTCAAAATTTTCGGCAGCACACGTTATAATCGTGACTTTGATTTGCGCGAAAGTATTCGAAATCGCACAGGGGTCCTATTTCAACAAGGCGCGCTGTTCAGTGCCTTGACAGTGTATGACAACATTGCACTGCCATTGCGCGAATTACGCACATTTGATGAACGCACAATTCATGATCTCGTAATGATCAAGTTGAATATGGTCGCGATTGAACCGGAACATGCCTATAAAATGCCGGCGAATCTGTCCGGCGGCATGATTAAACGCGTTTCTCTGGCGCGTGCTCTGGCACTCGATCCTGAACTATTGTTTCTGGACGAACCGACCGCAGGTCTGGACCCCGAATTAAGTGCAAGTTTTGTGCGGTTAATTCAGGACATGCGCAGCGAGCTGGATTTGACGATTGTGATGGTCACGCATGATATCGATACCTTGATTGCCTTATCCGACCGTATTGCTGTTTTAGCGGACAAACAGGTTGTCACCGTTGGCTCACTGCGGCAAATACGGCATCACGCACACCCATTTATAGAAAGCTTTTTCAAGAGTGAACGTGAGAAATTTCAACATACCGATAACAGGGAACAATCATGGAAAACCGGGCTCATGCCCTCATAGCAGGTCTCTTTGTCATTTGCTTTGGCGCTGCCGCATTCATCGTGGCGCATTGGTTCAAAGGTGACTCTATCGAGTATGATCATTATCAAGTGGTATCGCGGGAATCGGTCACCGGCCTGGGGCTGCAGGCATCGGTATATTATCGGGGGGTAAATATCGGCAAGGTGAATCGAATTTATTTTGACCCTGAAAATATGAACCAGATTCTGATCGATATCGCAATTGACGGCAGTATACGATTACCGAGTAATATCTATGCTCAGCTGGGTTATCAAGGTATTACCGGACTGGCCTACTTGCAGCTCAGAAATGATACTAAAATTTCTCCCGAAATCCTCCCTGAAGACGCACGCATTCAGATGCATCCATCCTTGCTGGACGAAGTAACCGGTTATGGTCAGAATATTCTTAATAATGTCAATGAGCTGGTCATTAAGTTGCACCAACTGTTAAACGAAGACAATCAAGATAAGATAGCCAATATCCTGAAAAACATTGAGAAAATTACGCGCGGCTTTGACGACATTGCGGACAATATACAACCGGGGCTCGAATCGTTTGCCAAATTAACGACTGAATCCACTATTCTGGTTAATCATCTGGATGATTTGCTCACCGAAATCAATCAATCCATGCAAAAAGTAAATCAACAAGACGGAATTATAGACAGTCTGACGAACAGTACACAGGAAATCGCAGCAACCATCCCTCAATTACGCAAAGTCAGCACGGGATTAATACGCAATTCTCAAAGTCTGAACCGTGTATTGCACCAATTGGAAGAAAATCCGCAAATGCTGTTATTTGGGCATCCGACATCGCAGCCGGGGCCGGGTGAAGCGGGTTTCGTTGTGCCTTCAGGGAATATTCAATGAAAAAAAAGATCGCTCTCATGCTTGGAATCCTGCTGCTGTCAGGATGTACGCTATTTCCAAAGCCGGACAAAAAACCTGCGCTATATAATTTTGCTGGCAATTTTGGCAGCTATATTCCTAAAAAAGCGGAGCAGTCAGGATCACAGATTCGTAAAAACGGCAAGAAAATTCTGATTGCACAGGCCTCTGCGCCTTTATGGCTGGATACCCAGGGAATACACTACCGTCTTGCCTATCATAATGCTTCACAAACATACACCTATGCAGACAGCCGCTGGACCTCGCCGCCCGCTTTTTTATTGACGCAACAAATAAAGCAGAAAATTGCAGCCGATACGGCTCATCTCGTAATTCAAGACAGCAACGTGGCCTTCGCAGAGTTTGAATTACACATCGAACTGGAAGATTTTTTTCAAAATTTCGAAACATTAACAGACAGCCAGGTATGGGTGCGCTTTCGTGCAAGTTTAGTCAATAACACACATAGACTGATCGCCCAGAAAAATTTCAGCGCCAGTCAGCCAGCCCCAACTGCAAATGCCGTGGGTGCGGTTAACGCTTTTGCAATTGCCAGCGATCAATTAATGAATGATTTGGTTCATTGGTTGAATAATGAACTGGAGAAAATCTAGTATCTCGTTGTTTTGTAATTTTTCACAAAAAGTTAAATGAACCTTACTATTTCTTATGGTAGTATCCCGGCCTGTTGGCCTGAAGGAGATTATTTGTGCAGTTATTGTTACGATTATTTTATTTAGCCGTTTTCTTGATATTGGCACTGAGTGGTTTGGTTGCTTGTGGCAACAAGGGGCCGCTTTTTCTACCTGACAATGAAGCACCCACAATATCTATGGAACCGACCACACCGCCCGCAGCCGTTACCACGGGAACTGACGAATGAGTGATTTTCCTCATTTTGATTACCAACAGAACGCGTTGCATGCCGAATCCGTTCCACTTGAAACAATAGCCAGCAAATTTGGCACGCCTTGTTATGTCTATTCACGGGCGGCATTAACCGCAACATACCACGCATTTGAACAAGCGTTTGCTGACGATGATTTTTTGATCTGCTACGCCGTAAAAGCCAATTCCAATCTTGCTATTTTAAATCTGCTTGCGCGGCTAGGCAGCGGATTTGATATCGTCTCGGGCGGCGAATTGCAAAGAGTGATCAAAGCAGGCGGTGACCCACGAAAAACTGTCTTTTCAGGTGTAGGTAAGCTGGCTGATGAAATGCGCATGGCCCTGGCTACAGAAATTCTCTGCTTTAATGTTGAGTCCGCCGCCGAACTGCAACTACTCAACCAGATTGCAGCAGTCATGAACAAAGTTGCGCCCGTCAGTCTGCGCGTCAATCCAGATGTGGACGCCAAAACACACCCTTATATTTCAACCGGTCTGAAAGAGAACAAATTTGGCATTCCGCTAAAAGAGGCCGAGCAGATTTATCTCTCCGCCGATCAATTTCCACATATCCGGTTTACCGGCCTGGATTGCCATATCGGTTCACAATTGACCGAACTGGATCCTTTTACGCAGGCTGGTGAAAAATTAGTCAGCCTTCTGCAACGCTTGAAATCCGGTAATCAGCAGATAACGCACCTGGATCTTGGCGGGGGACTGGGGATACGCTATTCAACCGAAACGCCCCCATCCATTCAGACTTATGTCAATGCACTGCGCAAAACACTGGTACCGAACAAAATACGTCTGCTGATTGAACCGGGCCGGTCACTCGCAGGGAATGCAGGGTTGCTGCTTACTCGAACGATTTATCTCAAGCACACTCCGGATCGTCATTTTGCAATTGTCGATGCCGCCATGAACGACTTGATGCGCCCTTCCCTGTACAATGCATATCACGAAATTTTACCTGTTGTAAAAAGAAACGGCGCCAAATGCAATTATCAAGTTGTCGGCCCGGTCTGTGAAACCGGCGATTTTCTCGGACATGACCGTAAATTCAGTCTGGAAGCAGACGACCTGCTCGCAGTCATGTCCGCAGGTGCTTATGGTACCAGTATGAGTTCAAACTATAACACCCGTCCGCGTGCAGCCGAAGTGATGGTCGACGGCGATACTGTTCACTTGATCAGGGCGCGTGAAACGATTGATCAACTGACTGCATCAGAAACGATTCTACCCGCGTAAATGCTTTGCTACATATCGTTGCTTTTTAACAGATTGTCCACATTCGCGATGAACACGGCAAGCGCGCGGCAACAACAGCCAGCAAGATGGCGTTCATACCCAAACCTGATAAATATTCGTTTTCGACCAGTTTCTAATATCGAAATCATAACTGTACCGATATTTCAAAAACCGCATAATCCGCCTCGCTGTGCCGGCTTATGTTGTAGTAATATATTCGCTTCCCGTTCAACAAATTTACCATGATCAGTCAATCGCCGAATTTTGATGACGCCCAATATCAGAATGCTATTTTAAAAGACGTATCACGCACATTTGCGCTGACAATCCCGCAACTGCCCGAAGCACTCCGACAGGTTATCGGTAATGCATATTTATTGTGCCGTATTACCGACACCATTGAAGATGATAATGCGCTCACTTCAGCGCAAACACGCCAGTTATCCGATATGTTTTCGGAAGTAGTATGCGGCCGTATCGCGGCAGAAAAATTTGTTGATGAACTCTATCCGCTGCTTTCAGATCACACCATCCCAGCCGAACATGATTTAATCAAAAACACACCCGCCGTTATTCGTGTGACACGTAGCTTTAACCCAACCCAACGTAACGCATTGGAACGTTGTGTGCGGATTATGGGCCGCGGCATGGCCGACTACCAGGACACTGAAACGCTGGATGGTCTGAAAGACCTCCCTGCCATGAATTTGTATTGCTACTATGTTGCAGGCGT
>DOOY01000156.1 GCA_003514765.1 Nitrosomonas sp.
GGTATCTCACATAGACCCTAAAGAAACAACAGGTGCATTGACCTCACGAGTATCGGTATATTTTGAAGGGTACGCGTGGAATTTTAGAAAGCTTCTCTCAAGTTGGTTCTGGTCTTAACCGCCATGCGCGAAATCGGCGAAAAGCTCCATTCCGCCGTCTACAAAAATTGTTTCACCCGTGATGTAATCGGCTTCATCAGAGGCAAGCCAGGTTACTGCCGCGGCAATGTCTTCTACTTTTCCGGGGCGGCCGTAAGGAATTTTGCGCATGATTTTTTCTTTTTCTTCAGGGTCCTGGAAATTTTCAATGTTGATAGCGGTTTTAACCGCACCGGGTGCGACAGCGTTAGCGCGGATTTTATAGGGAGCCAGCTCCTGAGCGACAGTTTTCATTAACATGGCAGAACCGGCTTTGGCGGCACAATAATTGGCCCGCTTGGCCCAGGGAATGTTCTGATGTACTGAGGTGATAAAAATCATCACACCCGGTGAAAGGTTGCTGTCGTCTGAATACCGGTTCATGAAAATACGCGCTGCTTCGCGCGCACATAAAAAATGACCGGTTAAATCAACATTAAGTACCGCGTTCCAGTCAGCCAGCGCCATATCTACGAAATTACAGTCTTTTTGTCTGCCTGCATTATTGACAAGCACATCAAGACCGCCAAATTGCTTAGTGATCTCAGAGAACATGTCTATCACTTCATCTTCTCGGCTGATATCAGCCTGAAATTTTATAGCGCTACCGCCTTTTGCTTTTATTTCCTGGATAACTTTTTGTGCTGCGTCTTTTTTGTTGAGATAGTTGACGATGACATGGCTGCCTTCTTGTCCGAAACGCAGAGCAATTGCTCTTCCTATACCTGATGCGGCACCGGTTATCAATACAACTTTATTTTTAAGTGATTTCATTCGATCATGTGAATTAATTGCTGTTTGTTTGTGCGATATTATCCTGTGCCAGAAGCATCCGGAGTTGATGCGCGGCGCTGATCAGTCCGAGGTGTGTAAATGCCTGCGGGAAGTTACCGAGTTGTTCGCCATTTAAACTGATCTGCTCGGAATACAGCCCTAAATGATTGGCATACCCCAGCATTTTTTCAAAATAAAGAACGGCTTTTTCCAATTCTCCCGATTTAGC
The DNA here is from genome assembly GCA_003514765.1 of Nitrosomonas sp. GTDB lineage: Bacteria > Pseudomonadota > Gammaproteobacteria > Burkholderiales > Nitrosomonadaceae > Nitrosomonas. The sequence continues at coordinate 1,142 of DOOY01000156.1, forward strand.
CAGACATTCGATGTACCAGAACGAGCACATGGAAAAGGTGCCTTCGTCGTCAGAGAGACCATCGCTAGCGCCCTCGCCCAATTTGTAACGGTATACCAGAGAATCAGTTACCAGTTCTTTTTCTATGGCGCGCAGTGTCGATATCCAGCGCGGTTCTTTCGGGCTCAGCATGCGCACCAATGGGATAAGCAGCGCTGATGCATCAAGCGTATCAGCGCCGCGATACTGTACAAACGCTTCCAGTTCAGAATTCCAGTAATTGTTGAATACATCATTGAAAATATCGTCTCTTGTTTGACGCCATCGCTCAAGCGGCGCGGGGAATGCGCGGTCTTCCGCAATTTTTATGCCGCGATCAAGAGCCACCCACGACATCACTTTTGAAATCAAAAATTCTCTTTCTTCGTCACGTACTTCCCACATGCCGCGACCTTTCTTTTGCCAGTTTTTACAAACAAAATCGATAAATTTTATCAGACTCAGCCAGAAATCATAGCTGATAGGTTCTGCGTTCTTGTTATATAAATAAATGGTGTCGATCAATTCACCGTAAATATCAAGTTGAAACTGGTTGAATGCATCATTACCTACACGTACAGGCGTAGAGTCCTGATATCCCTGGAGGTGAGGGATGTTAGCTTCTTCAAGATCGGTTGAGCCGTCTATCCGGTACATCAGTTTAAGTGCGTCCGCTGTGTCGATTTCCAGGCTGCGCTGTTGTATCCAGGCGAGGAATTTTCGCGCTTCATCAGTATAGCCAAGCCGCAAAAAACTGTACATGGTGAAAGCCGCATCCCGTATCCATGTGAAACGGTAGTCCCAGTTTCTTTCACCGCCAATGCGTTCCGGCAGCCCTAATGTTGCGGCTGCCACGGGTGATCCGTACCGGCACGATGTGAGCAGTTTAAGCGTAATCGCCGAGCGGTTGACGATATCGCCCCATCTGCCGGTATAGGTTGATTTTTCCGTCCAATTGCGCCAGAAATGGATCGTGTTTTTAAAGCTTTGATTCGCATAATATTCCAGACTTCTGGACTTGTTTGATTCGTGATGCTCCGTGTTGGGAGATAGAAGGGCGAAATTGATTTCATCTCCCGCTTTCAGGCAGATTTCAGTCGTTAAACTGGCGTCTTCCATCTTGAAATCGACATCACATAACAAATGGCATGTATTTGCTTCGGGTCCTTCACTGCGCATGACGAGATGATCGTCTTCTCGTTCCACGTTAAATCCGTATTTTCCATATTCAAAACGGGGGCTCAGTTCAACACGAATGGTCAGATCGCCTTTAATGACTTTAAGTTTTCTTACCAATATAAATTGATTTTCTTCTTCTTCCAATGGCATGAAGTCGGTCAATTCCGCTATCCCCACGTTTGTCAGATAACGCGTCAATAAAACAGCGGTATCGGGCAAGTAGAGCTGCTTGTGGTTTACCGCCTCGCATTTCACTTCAATAGAGAAGAAACCGCCTTTTTCCCGGTCCAGTAACGCGCCAAAAATGGTTGGTGAATCAAAACGGGAATAGGGTAGAAAGTCGATCGATCCTTGCTTTGACACCAACGCGGTCGTGTTTAAATTTCCAATTAACCCATAATCTTCGATAAGTGGAGGTTTTTCAGAGTTTTTCATAATGCGTTGTTCCGGATCGCTTCTGGTGCAAAAGGTACTATTGATCGCGCATCGAATTTTAATTGCGTGCTGAAAATGAAAAAATATGTTTCACCATACACGGATATCCAATTGCTGCCAAGGCAATCAATTATGGATTTTTAAATAAAGTGCTTGCATTTACGCAACCAATTTTGTATAAAGCGCACAGCTTCTGTTCGGACAAGAATACCAGCGTCATTACAGTGAGCAGACTGTTGAATATCTATCTGCGTTGCTGCTGTGGTGTTGAGAATAACCTGAATACACATTTGTCAGATAGAAACTTCACATTTTTACTTATTTTTATCTGGCACTCGTTGCTTCAAATATGTTTTTCTACAGTTTGTTAAGTATCGACTATTTTAATGCGGGTCACAAATCAACGTCCAGATCACAAGGAAACTGAATATTGATCAGGGCGTAAATAGCGTTTTTAGCTGTGGTTTTTCTCACATCAGTTTCACTTGGCACTCCGGTAATATCAAACTTTTTCAAGGAATTCAGCATGCTCAGCGATAACATGAAATTCTTGGTTGTAGATGATTTTTCGGATATGCGAGAGCATATTAAAAATCTCCTAAAAGAAATTGGCTTTTTAAATGTTGATGAAGCTGAAGATGGGCCGGTTGCGCTACAGAAATTACGCGCGGGTAATTTTGATTTTATTATCTCGAATTGGCGAATGCCCACTATGGATGGACTTACGATGTTGCGGAATATACGGGCCACAGCTGAACTGAGGAACATTCCTATTCTTATGGTGGTGGCTGAAATAAAGAAAAAACATATTGTGGATGCAGTTCAGGCAGGCGCTGACGGATTTTTGGCAAAGCCTTTTACTGCTCCGATTCTTTTCGAAAAATTAAATTTGATTGCTAAGAACAATAAAAGCAGTGCATCGGTTTAGGCGTTTCTTGTGTTACTCAATTGCGAAGTAACGACGTTGTAAACGAATAAACAAAAGACTGTCCGCTCCTTATAGCATGATCTCCGCGTAGCGTAAATTGGATATGATCCGGGTAGTTTTATTGCAAGCGCTCAATGGCATACTGTCAATTGATATATACTGACCAGAATGAGGTGCGTCATTCAAAAAACGTTCGTAACAATCGCAATGATTGCTGTACTGGTATTGTTTAGCGGTTGCAGCATAGTGCGACTGGGATATGACCACGGGCCACAATTGACTTGGTGGTGGCTTGATAGTTATGTCGATTTTGACCGTACACAAAAACCACACACAAAACAGGCTATCCGGCAATGGTTTGACTGGCATCGTAACGCACAACTCCCGGAATACGCGGACTGGTTGTCAGTAGTGCGAAGCCGGATCAACGATCCGCTGACATCCGGGCAGATTTGTGGCTGGTCCGAGGAACTGCAAGACCTCATCGCGCCGGCCTTCGATCACGCGGTGCAGCTGAGTACACCGCTAATACTGAGTCTGGGTGAGGCACAACGACGCTATCTGGAGAAACGTTATTCCAAGAGTAACGATAAATTACGCCGCAAATACCTGCAACCGGACCCAAAAGACCGTTTGAATGCCGCCATCAAACGCACTGTTAAGCGCATCGAAAATCTTTATGGTGTTATTAACGAAAAACAACG
>DOOY01000107.1 GCA_003514765.1 Nitrosomonas sp.
CTGGCAAACTGGTGTCGTGATAATGGCATGCTGTTACACATTCACCGTGCGATGCACGCTGTGATTGACCGCAACCCGCACCACGGCATTCATTTCCGCGTGTTAGCTAAAGCACTGCGTTTATCTGGTGGCGACCATCTTCACTCCGGTACCGTAGTTGGTAAACTCGAAGGCGATCGCGAAGCCACTCTGGGTTGGGTTGATCTCATGCGTGAGAGTTTTATCAAAGAAGACCGAGCACGCGGCATCTTCTTCGATCAGGATTGGGGCTCCATGCCCGGTGTATTCCCTGTTGCTTCGGGTGGTATTCACGTATGGCACATGCCAGCACTGGTTGCAATTTTCGGTGACGACGCCTGCTTGCAGTTTGGTGGTGGCACATTAGGCCATCCATGGGGTAACGCCGCTGGCGCCGCTGCTAATCGCGTCGCGTTGGAAGCTTGTGTGGAAGCCCGTAACAGTGGTGTACAGATCGAAAAAGAAGGCAAAGCCATTCTGACAAAAGCAGCCAAAAGCAGTCCTGAACTGAAGATTGCTATGGAAACATGGAAAGAGATCAAGTTTGAGTTCGATACCGTTGACAAACTGGACGTGGCTCATAAATAAGTCATACCAAAATAGAAAAGTGGAGAATCAGTGTTGTTTTTTCTCCACCAGTAACTGAATTTAAGGAGTAAATAATGAGTGAAGTAATTGATTACAAATCACGTGTCAGTGATCCGTCCAGCCGTAAATTTGAAACATTTTCCTACCTGCCTGCAATGAATGCCAAAGACATCAAGAAACAGGTGGAATATCTGATTAGCAAAGGCTGGAATCCGGCCATTGAACATACCGAGCCTGAGTATTTGATGGATTCTTATTGGTACATGTGGAAATTGCCTATGTTTGGCGAAACCGACGTCAATCGCGTTCTGGCTGAAGCCGAGGCTTGTCATAAAGCCAACCCGAACAACCATGTTCGTTTGATTGGTTACAATAATTTTAACCAATCACAAGGCACCGCCATGGTGGTTTACCGCGGCAAGACCGTTTAACAACTTGCCGTCATCGGGTTCTAGCTACTACCCGAAGCCCCTACCCGAAAGGGGTGGGGGTTTTTTTTGACCTGTGAAACCGCCGACAATCGTTAAAAAATCTGGATCAGCGCTTTCATAATGTAGCGTATTAAAAAACAGGAGTTTGTCATGAGCAAAATTATTGACCAGTATCGCGTTAAAACAGAACCCTATTACCACTCCGTCGCAGATGAGGTGGAATTGTACGAAGCCGCTTACTCCGTGCGCATGCCCATGATGCTGAAAGGCCCTACCGGATGCGGCAAAACACGTTTTGTTGAGTATATGGCGTGGAAACTCAAAAAACCCTTGATCACGGTTGCCTGTAACGAAGACATGACTGCGTCCGATCTGGTCGGACGCTATCTGCTGGATGCCAAAGGGACCAACTGGCAGGACGGTCCGTTGGCCGTCGCCGCCCGTTATGGCGCTATCTGCTATCTCGATGAAGTCGTTGAAGCACGCCAGGACACCACTGTGGTTATACATCCGCTCACCGATAATCGCCGCGTCTTACCGCTGGAGAAAAAGGGTGAACTGATCCAGGCGCACAAAGATTTTCAGATTGTGATTTCCTATAATCCAGGTTATCAGAGTCTGATGAAAGACCTCAAGCAGTCCACCAAGCAACGCTTTGGCGCGCTGGATTTTAATTATCCCAATCATAAAATCGAAAGTGAAATCGTCGCCCATGAAACCGGCGTATCCAAAGAGATTGCGGAAAAACTGGTGTCGATCGCCGAACGCGCCCGCAATCTGAAAGGCCATGGTCTCGACGAAGGCATCTCAACCCGCATGCTGATTTATGCAGGCAGTCTGATTGTCAAAAAAGTGGACCCCCATGCCGCTTGCCGTGTTGCACTGGTACGGCCCATTACCGATGACCCGGATATGCGCGACGCACTGGACGCTGCAGTGACAACATTTTTCAATTAATAATGTCTATTATGCCTTAAAGAATAATCTTTCGGTTTTGTGGAAAAAAGGTGTTTATATGAGTGTTAATCTGAAAGACTATCAAGAAATACTGGAAGATCTGGAACCGGAGTCGGTTACACTGCTGGAAAATGCCTGGCATGAAGCAAGTAAAGTACTCTCGCCTCGTGGACTGGACAATTATATAAAAGGCGTGTCCGCATTGCATAACTTGCGGCGCGGGCGCAGTCTGGTGGATTGCTGGATTGATGAAATTCCACAGGTTGTCAAAGAAATTGGCGAGGATATTGTCAGTGAATTGGCCACTGCGGTTCTCGCTCTGGCATCAAGAACTTCAGGTTCAGTCATTGAACTGGTGCTGGCCACATCCCCCACTGCTGCAAGACGCTTGGGTGACGCCGAACTGTTCCAAAATTACCTGCAATTTCTCAACACTCTGATTGCACAAGCGCCACGTGGCATTCGCCCGATGCTCGACAAGCTGGAACTACTTTTCGAGCAGTTGACCCTCGGTGGACTGCGCCGCTGGGCCATGTGGGGCGCTCATGCACACCGTACCGATTACGAGGAACAGGTCCGTTATTTCAGCCTGACATCCAAGGAATCACTGGCAATCCTGCAAAAAGAACGCAAAGGCACGCTGTTTGTCGACGTGCAACGCCGCATCAATATGTACTTGCGCGCACTGTGGGCGCGCGATTTTTTCATGAAACCGACTTCCGGCGATTTTGAAACGCGTGAAGGCTATAGGCCTTTTATCGAGAATTATTTCATACACTTGCCGGATGCTTTTGACAATTTTGGCGATGTGCCGGCAACGGAAGTCTACCGCGCCGCCGCGGCCCATGCGGCCGCTCACCTCGTTGAGACGAAACAACCGATCTCTGCTGAAAGCCTGAACCCGATGCAAATGGCAGTGATTTCAGTCATTGAGGACGCGCGCGTCGAGACGCTCTCGATTAACCGCTTTCCAGGACTGCAAAAGACCTGGTCGTCACTGCATACCGCCACACCGGATATGAACGCCAGCATGGGAGATTATCTTAATCGCCTGGCGCGCGCGTTGCTCGATCCAGACTATAAAGACAAAGACAAATGGATCGCAGCAGGCTGCCGCCTGTTTAAAGCCGCACAGGATAAACTTGACAGCCATCAGATTTCATGGGATATCGGCGTACAGCTCGCGCATAGCTTCCGCGACAAAAACCTGCCGTTTAATCCACGCACAGATATCTTAAACACACCGTACCGGGACGATAACCGCTATTTCTGGGAATTTGAGGAATTTGATTTCGACAAATCCATCAGCGCGGGTTACGAAACGGTTAAACAAGTGCGCAAATATGTCAACGTGATGGAATTCGCCAACGAAGTGGACGTTGAAACCGCCGGTGATGATGCGCAGGAAATATGGGTCATGGGCACTGAGTTTTTTCCCTATGAAGACGCCGGTGTTTCCTACAACGAAATGGAAGGCAAGGAACCGGTTTCGGCGCCTTTTCACTACTCGGAATGGGATTACCAGATCCAGCTCGAGCGTCCGGATTGGTCCACGGTGCAGGAAAAACGTGCCAAAATGGGCGACATGCAATGCATCGACGAAATTGCCACACAATACAAACGTGAAATCGCGCGCATGAAATTTCTGCTCGACGCCATGCAGCCACAAGGAACACGCCGCATCCGCAAACTTGAAGACGGCGACGATATCGACATCAATGCAGCGATCCGCTTGATGATCGATATCCGCATGGGCATACAACCCGACCCCAGAATCATGATGCGATCCATCCGTAAAATACGCGACATTTCGGTGCTGGTGCTGCTCGACCTGTCCGAGTCCACCAACGAAAAAGTCGCCGGACAGGAATACACCGTGCTGGAATTAACGCGCCAGGCAACCGTGTTGCTGGCTAACGCTATCGATAAAATCGGCGATCCGTTCGCCATTCACGGTTTTTGTTCCGATGGCCGCCATGATGTCGAATACTATCGCTATAAAGACTTTGAACAACCGTACAACGAAATACCCAAGGCCAAACTGGCCGGCATGACGGGACAACTCTCCACCCGCATGGGCGCAGCCATCCGCCACGCCAGCCATTATCTTAAACAGCAGAAATCATCGAAAAAACTGCTGCTTGTCATCACCGACGGCGAACCCGCCGACGTCGATGTGCGCGATCCGCAGTATCTACGATTCGACACCAAAAAAGCCGTCGAAGAAGCCGCCCGCTCGGGCGTCATCACCTACTGCATGAGCCTCGACCCGCGCGCGGATCAATATGTATCGCGTATTTTCGGCGAGCGCAATTATCTGGTGGTCGATCATGTAGAACGGTTGCCGGAGAAACTGCCGGTGTTGTATGCGGGGCTGACGCGGTGATTGACCGCACAATGGATTTCTATGACGGATAGCGCGAGCTTATCTGCCTTGTTCTGGACTTTTTAGCTGCGTTCAATTCACAGTTAATCGACACCGGCCTTTTTGATTGCTCGATACTGACACCGTTAATTTCCACAAAACATGCTATTGTGTCATATGCTCAAATCACCTATCTTTAGCGCCTAAAAATAAACTCGTTCAGGGGATAACTATGAATCCATTACTCTCAATCAAAGGCACCATTGCCATTGGTTTTATTCTTGCATTTGCGATTGCTTTCGGGTTAGGTAATGGCCTGCCTGGCTTAAATCTAACGGTCTGGTTACATGTTTTAGCGGGTGTCTGTTGGATTGGCTTGCTTTATTACTTTAATTTTGTTCAAGTCCCTGGTGTAGGCGCTGCATTAGCGAACCCTGACGGCCC
>DOOY01000315.1 GCA_003514765.1 Nitrosomonas sp.
ACAGGCGGGTGGTTGGGACAGATTATCACAGCAGTTGCTGGAAGTTCTGTTTGGTATGAACGTGGTTTTATTACTTATAGCAATCTTTCTAAACATGAAATGCTGGGTGTTAGTATGACCGCACTCAATAAATATGGTGCTGTTTCTGAGGTAATTGCACAAGAAATGGCATTCGGAGCACAAAAAAATAGTCCGGCTCATATCAGTGTGGCTATCACTGGAATTGCCGGTCCCGCTGGTGGAAACAAAATCAAACCTATTGGAACTGTTTGCTTTGCTTGGGCGATAAAAGGAGGGCTATCAAAAAGTGAAACATGTCATTTTGACGGTGATCGCGAATCGGTGCGACGACAGTCAGTAGCGAAAGCATTGCAAGGGTTATTAAACTTATTGGATGAAATTTCTGTTGTGGTTGTTTGAGGCTGGGTTAGTAAAAGAAACTTTGATTTTATATAAAATATGAAGGATCATAATAAGCATGACTTGCTTGTGCTTGTGATGGCTTGAGTGCAGAAATAGTGTCTTTCATCATCAATGCCAGTTTAATACGATCTGTAATCTGCAACTTGCGAAAAATTTCAGTTAAATGCGCTTTGACAGTACGTTCTGTAATATCTAATCGATTTGCAATTCTTTTATTGCTTTCACCGCGTCCGACTAACTTTGCAATTTCATATTCTCGTTTGGTCAGATTTGTTAATAAATCATGGATTGCGTTTTCAATTCTGTCTTTTTCCAAAGAAACTTCGACAAGCTCCTGTAGCATATAACTTGTCAGTGAACGGCGTATCCACAATTCACCCTTCCGAATGGCATTGATCGTATAATTAATTTGTTCTGAATTCATATCGTAGTGGCAACAACCTTTAACGCCACATTTGAATAATGTCCATTCTTCATTGTCGGCAATTGCCGGGCTGAAAATAATGATCTTTATTTTAGGAATTAAGATGGTGATATCCAGAATATCTTTTTGAAGATTATGTCCTAAAAATTCATAATCCAGCAAAAGTATGTCTGGATTTGCCTTTATTAGCCTGTCTTTAAAATTTTTGGGGTTATTAATTATACAAGTAGAAGATAAGCCAAAAACGCTTTCTTCCCATCGTACAAGTAATTCTGTATTTGAGCTGGCAAGTAGAATTAACATAAGTCTTTAAAGCAATTTAATGTGAAGGAGAAATTATTTTTTTCATCATCTTTGCAAGAATTTTGCGTGAAACCCATGGTTCTCCTTTAGCAACTGTGTGAATAATTTTCGAAACACTAAAGGATGGTGTGATACAGTTAACAACACCGCGTGCTCCGTTTTCGAGTGCTTTTAGAACATAATTGTCATCAGCTTCTTCTTTGACCAAAACAACAGGTAACGTATCTGGACAATGTTTATTTAGCGCGTTAAGCAAGTCAAAGGATTCTTTTTTTAACTGATGAGTGTTCAAAAAAAGGATTCGAGGTTTTAACCGTTTAGTTCTTGCAACAATATTTGCATTTAACGACAGATTGTCACGAGACTTGAGTCGTCTTTCTAATTTTTTGTTATGAAAGGATTTTTCATCAGATAATATTTCTATAGTTTGGTCGTGTCGGCGCAGGTATTGCTCTAATTGCTTGCGCTTGTTCTGATCATTTTCTGCTACAGCTACTGTAATCGTTCGCACTTTTTCTCTTACCTTTAACTTATGTTCAGCAATTCATCTGCACGAGATGGCTTGATTAATTCTGAAAATTGGCTTCATTTAATAAATTCACGATATGTTTGCCTGGTATTGCATAGCTGATTCCACTTGGTGCGGATAGCGCAGACTCCTTTTTACCTTTGACATATACCATGTTAATAACACCGTAGACTAATCCTGTGTCAGGGTCGTAGAGTGGGCTGCCACTATTACCCGGATATGCTACACCATCAAGCTGAAACACCATGAAAGGCGACTGGAGTTGCCTGATCAGTTTTGCATTCAATTGTGTCGCGTTATGTGCAGGCCTTATGATGGGTGTAATGGAGGAAATAATCGCTTGGTGCGTCACAGGATAAAAGCCGAGAACCATCCCGATGGGAAAACCGGTATAAGCCATTCGTTTTCCTTCCCTGACCGTTTCTGAATTTCCAAGCTTTAACACAGGTAGTGCGGTTCCACTGATTTTTAACAAAGCAAGATCATGTTCTTTCTTTATGGAAATAATGGTCGCGTCTCTGAGTTCAGGTTTACTATCTTGTCCTGTAATCACAACATATTTTTCCATTTTCTCAAAATTCAGCGTTTCAGGAATAACATGTGCGTTGGTGATAACATGCAGGCCATCACCGACCACAAAGCCTGTGCCGGTAAATGTGAGTGCCGGTGACTTCGTTTTTTGGTATGTTCCAATACCAACAATCGATGGCTTTACCTTGACAATGGTTTCTTCTAGTTGCGCGTAGCCAGCAGATGATAAAATGCAAAGACTAATGCCTGTAAAAAAAATTTTTTTTGTTTTCCGGCCAAAAGAAAAAAATAGATGCGTGCTAGGTAAGACGAATGATAATCTAATCATAGTTAAAAAATAGTATTCCCGTTTTCACACGAGGCCTGGCAGCCCAGGAAATTAAATAAAGAAAACATATTTAAGTATGGATAATTGTAGAATGCTTAGTATACGGCTTTAATACAGCTTAGTTTCGTTGAAAAGATAGTAAAACCCACATTAAATTATTATTGATTTTATTAATTATGATCGTACGTACCCGATTTGCCCCCAGTCCTACCGGCTACCTCCATATTGGCGGCGCACGCACTGCGTTGTTTTCCTGGGCGTATGCACGTAAACACGGCGGTCAATTTATTCTGCGTATCGAAGATACAGATCTTGAGCGTTCGACCAAAGAATCCATAAAAGCTATTCATGATGGCATGGAATGGCTGGGACTGAATTATGATGAAGGCCCATTCTATCAGATGGAGCGTTTGCAACGTTACCAGGAAGTTGCACAACAATTGTTACAAAATGATCAGGCATATTATTGTTATGCCAGTAAAGAAGAACTGGATGAAATGCGAGAGCAGCAATTGGTTGCGGGTTTGAAGCCCAGATATGATGGCCGTTGGCGCGATTCTAAACAAGCTCCTCCTGCAAATGTTAAGCCGGTGATACGGTTTAAAAATCCACTGGCAGGTTATGCAACTTTTAACGATATGATTAAGGGAAAAATTACGGTTGCCAATAATGAGCTTGACGATCTGGTATTGATCCGGAGCGACGGTGTGCCCACGTATAATTTTAGTGTTGTTTTGGATGATCTTGATATGAATATCACACATGTTATTCGAGGTGATGATCATGTTAATAACACGCCACGACAAATTAACATACTTAAAGCATTAGGTGCGCCATTACCTGAATATGCACATGTGCCCATGATACTTGGCGCCAATGGTGAGCGCTTGTCCAAACGGCATGGTGCGGTTTCGGTGATGCAGTATCGTAATGATGGCTATTTGCCAGAAGCATTGATTAATTATCTAGCAAGATTAGGGTGGTCGCATGGTGATGAAGAAATTTTCAGTCGTGAACAGTTGGTGGAATGGTTTGATTTGGCCTCAATCAGCCGCTCCCCGGCAAAATTTAACCCCGAAAAACTGCATTGGCTAAATCAGCAATATTTGAAAAAAACCGATAATAGCCGACTGGCTGAACTTGTCGCGCCTTTCCTTAGAAAGGATGGCTGTGACGTCCAAAAAGGTCCCGACTTGCCTAGAGTTATTGATTTACTCAAAGAAAGAGTTAATACAATAGAAGAACTGGCAGATGCTGCTGTATTCTTTTTTCGTCCGCTTGCGCCCTCCGATGAGTTAAAAACGCAGTTTTTTACTTTAGAAAGTAAGCCATTAATCATGGATCTAATGGAAAAACTAAATCTAATTGAAGATTGGAACCGGGAAGAAATTCATCAGACAATTAAAAATATTGTCAAAGATCATGCGGTGAAATTTCCGAAAGTTGCCATGCCGCTGCGCGTAATGGTTACTGGAGAGGTGCATACGCCATCCATTGACGCAATACTCGAACTCCTGGGGCGTGAAGAAACGCTTGTACGCATGCATGCTCAAATGGATAAATTTCCAAATACTTAGGCTTTACTTTGGCGTCATGCATCAGTATAATCCCTGTTCCTTTGATCAGGGGGTATAGCTCAGCTGGGAGAGCGCTTGCATGGCATGCAAGAGGTCAGCGGTTCGATCCCGCTTATCTCCACCAGTTTTTTGAAATATGCTGCTACAGCAATGTGTTTAGAGCTGTATTTTCTCTTAGTCCCCATCGTCTAGAGGCCTAGGACATCGCCCTTTCACGGCGGTAACAGGGGTTCGAATCCCCTTGGGGACGCCATAAAACAAAGGGTTACAGAGATGCAAAGATTAAAGCCTATCTGTTTTTCTGTGCGTAATCCGCTGTAACAAAATCTATAGAAATATCTAGTCAGCTGTAATTATAAAAACAGCGCGCAAATAATCTGTCCAATTTGTTAAAGTTTCATACACTACACAAAACTACCTTTTAACTTGCTTCTTTAACCAAATCAGGTTTTTTAGGATCAGAGGTTAATGGCTGTCCGTAGAGCTGCGAAGCGGGTTTATACATTAACCAGGAAGCGAGTACATATTTGTCATTCGAAGTCGGAACGTGACCTCGATGGGTATGGGTAAAGCTACATGGTGCCAATATCAAGCTGCCCTGTGCTGGTTTTATTTTTGCTTGCTGATAAAAAAATTCAGTTTCGCCACCCTCGTTAACGTCATTAAGATAGAGCAACCATAGCAGAACTCGCCGCAATGAACGTTGGCTGGAATCAGTGGGGTGAGGGTAATGTTCCGAATGCCAATGATGGTAGCCGCCTTGTCCTTGTGTATAGCGTTGGATATTGATCCCATCAAGTTGGTAAATCGAATTAATTAAACTAGCCAGCTGTGAATTGTCAATTTTTGCCAAATCGTCATGTAAAATGGCGCGAGTTTTATGGGTTTGCGGATCAATGATGCCTGGTGAAACGGCGCCAGTTAATAAAAACGGAAATAAACGTGCGTATTGTACGATTGCGCTGATAATAGTCTGGTGGATTGTCTGACACTCTTGCTGCCATCCGGGTTGTGTGGTGATGTATAAATCCATGCTGTCTTTTTTGGACGTATCAATCCCTGCACCAGTGTGACCGGGTTGTTTATGTTGATCTTGTTCAAACTTGGCGATGAGTTGCTGGCAATATTCGGGAGAAAGCGCGTGTTTAAATTCTTTGATAAAGTTTTCCATCGTCTGTCATTTTCTGTGCACAGCAGCAATGTGGAACCGTAACGAGTATGATGGTGCAATTATCTTGCGACTGCAGGGTTTATTCAAGAAGATTAAAAGTATCATGGGCAAAGATTTACTGAGTATAGAAAAAATAAACGCTCTTATCGTTAATGAATGTACTGGAAGCCGCATTGGATTGTCAAACAACAAGCAAAAATTACCATGAGAATAAAATACCATCAATAATCCGTATTGTTAGTATCAATATAATTTAGAGTGCTACGCAAAGATTGAAAAACATTCGATGTTAACCGATGGTAAGTTTTGATTTTCAATAGACCTTCTTTATTCAGTCTGTATTCATGTTTGTCTCCGTATAGTTGAGCTGTCAGACATAAGTCTGAGTTGTTGTTAACAATAAGGAGATTCCCTATGAAAACCAAAACAATAACCCCTGTTAGCTTGGTGCTGATGATGTTGCTTGGGTTGGTCTTGGTGATGCCAGTTGCTGTTGAAGCGGGTGGGGGGCATCATCGATATGGTCATTCTCATCATCATCATTATTACGATCATGGTTACAGGCATTCGCATCATCATAAAAAACGCTATTACAAGAAACATCACTACAAAAAGCATTACAAGCAGCGTAATCCTTATTATGGCGGTTATAATCGAATCTACAATCAGTCCCGTCGATACTACAACCAGCATCATTACAATCCTCAATCCCGGTATGGCTACGGTCCCAACTATATCAGCGGCCCGCCTGTGGCAGGCTATGGCTATCCGCCTAATGTAATGTTTGGTATTAATACCGGAAATACAAGCTTTATGTTACGCTATTAATAGTAGGGCCGGTAAGGGGAAGCTATATTTTCTGCATTACCGGCTCTGTTTCAATACGATAGACGAAAATGTAAAAGCCGGTCAACCTGGCACATTAAGCTGCTTATTCATGAATAAACCGCAAAAATTTTTCCTGATCATGCTCTTGATAACAAGCCTTCCTATTAATGTGCTGGCTGACTGGCGGGATCGTGGCAACAATCTTTATAAAACCGGCAGCCAGCAGATTGAAATCTCGCAACGAAAAGCCATTTCCATTGCACAACAACATATTAACGGCCGCGTTCTGGATATCAGGCGCAGTGGTGATATTTATCGCATTAAAATTCTCAGCGATCAAGGTTCAATACATGTTGTAAAAGTCAGTGCTGAAGATGGAAAAATCAAAACAGAGTACTAATTCTGGTTAACAAATCGCTATGCGTATTCTGGTCATTGAAGATGAAATAAAATTACAAGCGCAGATCCGTCAGAAGCTTGAGTCTGACGGCTATATGATCGACACCTGCAGTGATGGCAAGGAAGGTCTGTATATTGCCCATGAATATCCCCTTGATGCTGCGATTATTGATATCGGCTTACCTGGCATATCGGGATTGGAGGTCATCAAAACACTGCGTGAAGAGGGCAGTGTTTTGCCTATTTTGATTTTAACGGCCAGAGACAGCTGGCAAGATAAAGTGAAAGGATTGGAAATCGGCGCAGATGATTATTTAACCAAGCCATTTCAAATCGAGGAATTACAAGCAAGAATTAAAGCGCTGTTACGCCGCGCGACAGGTATACCCGGTACATCCTTAAAATGCGGCCCCATTGTGCTCAATGTTACTACGCAAATGGTGACTGTCGATGATAATAAGATCGATTTGACCAGTTTTGAATACCGTTTACTTGAGCTTCTGATAAGACATCAGGGCGAGGTGTTATCAAAACGTATTTTGACCGATTATCTCTATCCGCATGATGAGGACCGTGACAGCAATGTACTGGAAGTGATGGTAGGCCGTTTACGGCGAAAACTGGATCCCAACAATAATTTGAATCCCATAGAAACACTGCGTGGCCGGGGATATCGTTTTACGATTATATGCGATAAAACAGTATGATGTCGCTTAATAAACGTATTTTATTAAGCGCTACGGGGGTTTTGCTGATTTTCATAGTGGGTATAGCATTGGCACTGGATCGGGCATTTCATGATAGTGCACGGTTAGGTGTACAGGATCGCATGTTGGCAAGACTTCTCATGTTAATGGGTGATGCCGAAGTGGATGATAACGGTAAACTGGAGATGCCAACCAATTTGCTCGATACAGAGTTCAGCAGACCCAATGCGAGTACCTATGGATTCATTATCGATCATAAAAAAACAATCGCGTGGCAGTCGACATCTGCATTAAACAAAAAATTTCCCGAACCGCAGCTGTTAAACCGGGGCGTGAAGGATTTCAGCGAAATCACGCTCAATGGCGAACCTCATTTTATTTATCGTTTTGGTGTTGCATGGACAACGGAAGCGGGAAGTTATCCGTTAACTTTTAATGTGATTACAGATACGGTGCTATTCGATGCGCAAATAGAACGCTATCGCGAAGATCTCTGGGGCTGGTTGAGTGTTATGGCCGTATTGCTCCTGATTACGCAAATGCTGGTATTGCGCTGGGGTCTTCAGCCTATGCGCCGGGTTTCGATTGAACTGTCGGCGATTGAATCCGGGAAACAGGAAAATGTGAACGGGATCTATCCGAGCGAACTCAAATTGTTGACCGATAGTATCAATTCGCTCATTAATCATGAACGCAAACAACAGAAACGCTACCGTAATGCATTGGCTGACCTTGCTCATAGCTTGAAAACACCTTTAGCCATTCTTCAAGGCGCAGCGACCGTCCAAAATAATGAGCAGGATAAGGAAAAAACAGTACGCGAACAAATAGAGCGTATGGATAACATTATTCAATATCAGTTACGCCGTGCAGCAACAGCCGGAAGTTCGCCGGGAATGCGTCATATCATGTTGTATTCGGTTGTCGATCGTATTGTAAAAACAGTTCGAAAAGCCTATCACGACAAACATCCAGAAATCACAATAGCGCTTGATAAAGACATTAGCCTGCGCATTGATGAAGGCGATTTGATGGAATTACTCGGTAATCTTATTGACAATGCTTTTAAGTGGTGCAAGCATCAAATTACGCTATCCGCGCAGCAGGATCAAGGGCATGTCATTATTCAAGTTAAAGATGATGGGCCGGGTATTCAGCAGCATGAGATTGCGCGCATACTTGAACGTGGCGTGCGCGCCGATCAGTCCATCCCCGGACATGGTATTGGTCTGGCGATTGTGCGCGATATCATACAAGTCTATGGTGGCGATTTGTCTATTGAACAAAATATTCCGTCAGGCGCGTGCGTCACAGTTTACCTGAAAAATAAGTAAGCATTACTTATTCTAAATGAAATTAATTCCCATACAGAAAATAACTGTCTGTAATTTATAAAAAATTAAGGTGTTGTTTTGGATTCAAAATTAGAATTTATGATTTACTATGGCAGAGGATTTACAAGCAGGATATTTTATTGTTTGAGTGTTTTATGTCTGATTTTCATATCTTTCGGTAATGCCGTATTGGCAGCCGATAAGCAAAATTCATACGCGGATATTGAGGCGGCATTAAAAGAAAAACGAAGCGGATTCAATTTAACGCTAAAGGATGTTGAAGAACGTATTGCTACATTAAAAAAAATTGAATCGCTGAACCCGCAGCAACAATCTGAATTATCGTCATTGATTCAGGCGCATGATTTTTTGCATAAAAGCATTGAATCCGTTGATCAAGCATTACATTATGTTGAATCTTCCCAAGATGCGCCGCAGCAGCTAAAAGCCCTTGAACAAAAATTAGATGCACCGCTGCAGCAAGACCAATTAAAGATTGAGGATATTGATTTAAAAGAACCGCTGGAAAAACTCGAAACACAGTTTGATGCCATCAGAAAAACATTAGAAAACGCACAAAAAGCACGGGCTGAAATTGAAACAAAAATTACCCGGCGGGCAGAACGGCAGCCTAAAATACAGGAAGAGCTCTCAACGGCGCACAAACGTATCGAGGAACTTAAACAGAAAACAACAACAGTTCCCGATATGGCGGGCAATAATTTCACTGAAACGCAAAAAATCGCTCAGAGTGTAGAGCTTGGTTATCTGACGCAGTTACTTAAGGAACTGGAACTCGAAGATCGCAGTTACAACCAGCAGCGCGAGCTTTTGCGTGCACAGCGGCATGCTGCAGAGCGCAGTGTTTTGATTGCGGAGCGCAACTATAATGTTTTTGAGCAAATCATTAACGAAATGCGAAGTGAAGCGGCCGCCCGCGCAAAACAGGTTGCGGATACGGCAAGTCTAGCTGCCGACACCGCCCATCCGCTGGTACGTGCCATCATCAATGAAAATAAACTGCTCGCGACCGAATTGGAAGAACTTACTGAAGATGGCGCATTATTAAGTAAGGAAAAGAAACGGCTGGGTCATGCGCTTACTAAGACAGAGCATACTTATAATCGCATCAGAGAAAAAATCGCCCAAACAGGGTTGACGAATGCCATCGGATTGAAGTTGCGAAACGATCTCAAACAATTGCCCGATATTGGCATGCACGAAAAGAAAATTGAGTTGCGTAATCTGGAAATTAATCGTGTTCAGCTAAGGCGTATTGAGCTTGAGGATCGGTTGCTTGATCTGGTGGATTTAAACCAGGAAGCGCTGCAACTCATGGCAGATGCCAAAATCGAATTAACTGAAGATGCACATAATCAATTGCAGGCCGCGGTGTACCAGGCACTGGACAGACAAAAGGAAGACTATCTTGATGAATTAATCAATGCGTATGATGTTTATTTCGAAAACAAACTCTATCCTTTGCTCGAAAAAGAACTGAAATTTGTTGCTTTAATCAAGGATTACAAGGAATTCATTGATACCCGTATCCTTTGGATTCAGAGCGCGCCTGTTATTGAACTGGGTGATTTTCAGCGTCTGGGCACGGCTACGGCGTGGCTGTTGAATCCGTCATCATGGATACAAACCATTACATTTTTGGGAAATGACTTTCATGACAATTTTTTGACGGTCATGCCGCTGTTATTGTTCATTGCATTACTGCTGGGCATGCAGCGTTATTTAAGAAGAAGGCTATCGGAGTTTGGGCGTTATGTGACCAAACTGAGTAAAGCGCAATTCACTGATACATTATGGGCAGTGGTGGTGACGTTGTTAATGGCGCTTGCCTGGCCCTTATTCATCTATCTTATCGCCTGGCGTATTCAGCAGATGGAAAGCGACTCAACTTTTATACTTGCGATCGGATGCGGACTTACCGCGTTAGCCTATTTGCTGTTTTCAGGTTTGGTATTGCGCCATATTTGCCGCAAAGAAGGCCTTGGAGAATTACATTTTCGCTGGAAAGTTGAAAACATGCGGTTGATCAGGCAACAGCTTGCCTGGTATTTATCAGCAACGCTTCCACTGATTTTTGTTTTTGTTGTTACTCTGGAGCAGCCGACAGAAGCGCATCATGATTCACTCGGACGCCTGGTTTTTTTCATTTTAATGGTAGCTACAACACTCCTGATTTACCGTTTGATGCATCCTGCAAGCGGGCTATTGAAAAATTATCTGGAAAAAAATAGCGAAGGCTGGATCAGCCGGTTGACCGGGTTATGGTTTCCAGTCTTGTTGATAACACCGACAGTACTCGCCATTACGGCGGCTGGTGGTTATACGTATACCGCCGGACAGTTGTCGCTTCATATTATTAATTCAATTTTGTTGATTTTTGCGGTCATTGTTGCCAGGGCATTGTTAATTCGCTGGTTGAATATCGTACAACGAAAACTGGCGATTGAACAATGGCGCAAGAAGCTTGCCGCGCAGGCCGAACAGGC
Source organism: Nitrosomonas sp. (assembly GCA_003514765.1). Lineage (GTDB taxonomy): Bacteria > Pseudomonadota > Gammaproteobacteria > Burkholderiales > Nitrosomonadaceae > Nitrosomonas. The sequence continues at coordinate 11,062 of DOOY01000315.1, forward strand.
GCAGGAAGACGATAAGACTAAAACCGCAGATACGGGTGAGCAAATCCATGTCGAAGAAGATGAGCTGGATGTAGCAGTCATCAGCACGCAAACCATGAAGCTGTTGAATACTGCTTACTGGTTTACCATCGTCATCGGCCTCGCGTTGATATGGGCGCAGGTTTTGCCGGCATTCAATATGCTCAACGAAGTGGTGTTATGGAACACTGAAGTGACCAGTACCGACAGTGGCAGCGAAACCAAAAGTCTGGTACCGATCACTTTGGCGAGTCTGTTATTGGCAATTGTCATTTTTATGATGACTTTTTTCATCAGCAATAACATTCCTGGTTTGCTCGAAATCGTCATATTACAGCGTTTGCCGTTTACCCCGAGCGGACGTTATGCAATTGCTTCGATTGCGCGCTACTTCATTATCATATTTGGTTTTGCTATGACATTCAGTGCGCTGGGTATCGGCTGGTCAAAGGTACAGTGGCTCGCTGCAGCGGTGACGGTTGGCCTAGGTTTCGGGTTGCAGGAAATTTTTGCCAATTTTGTTTCCGGGTTGATTATTTTGTTTGAGCGGCCGGTACGCGTAGGCGATGTTGTCACGCTGGGTAATATCAGCGGTAAAGTTTCGCGTATCCAGATGCGCGCAACAACCATTATCGATTGGGACAGGAAAGAACTCATTATTCCGAACAAAGAATTTGTCACCGGTCAGGTGATTAACTGGTCGCTATCTGATTCCATTTTGCGGATTCTCATCCCCGTTGGGATTGCGTATGGTTCTGACACAAAACTTGCAAATGATATCCTGCTGTCGATTGCGCAGGATCATCCCAATGTGCTCAAAGAACCCGAATCCAGTGCCCGTTTTGTTGCTTTCGGTGATAGTTCGTTAAATTTTGAACTCAGGGTTTTCATTCCGGAACCTGATTTATTACTGGAAACACGCCATGATCTGTTGATGGAAATCGACCGGCGTTTTCGTGAAGCGAAGATCGAAATTGCCTTCCCGCATCAGGATATTCATATCAGAAGCCTGCCTGAGCAGATTTCCATTGTTTCAAGGTCGATAACTGCAGGTCAGGCAAATGGACAAACAGCGCAATAACCAAAGGTAACTACTCGGTTTGCAAATTAATACAGAGACAATAGACGAAACGCCGATCCGGCTGGTGATTCACGGTGGCGCGGGTTTAATCAGGCGCGACAGACTGACGCCGGAACGTGAACAGGTTTTTATGCAGGTGCTGATGCAATCGCTTAATGCCGGCCATGCCGTACTTGCAGCAGGCGGCGGCAGTATTGATGCCGTAATTGCCGCGATTGTAGTGATGGAAGATTCTCCCCTGTTCAATGCAGGCAAAGGCGCTGTATTCAGTCATGAGGGGCGCAATGAACTGGATGCATCGATTATGGATGGTGCCGCACGGATGGCTGGATCCGTGGCTGCGGTCACCACAATCCGCAATCCGATTAGTGCCGCACACGCGGTGATGACGAAAAGCCCGCATGTGATGCTGATCGGTCAAGGTGCGGAAGCCTTTGCGGCTGAACAAGGCCTGGCGGTCGTTGATTCATCGTATTTTTACACCCGGCATCGCTGGAATCAATTGCAAAAAGCCATTGTAAAAGAACAAATTGCACTGGATCACGACATTGAACCCGACTCGCTTGATCCCGGCTCTCTGTCTGATAACGATGAAAAATATGGCACCGTCGGTGCTGTCGCGCTGGATCGTTATGGCAATCTCGCCGCCGGCACATCGACAGGTGGATTGACCAACAAACGTTTTGGCCGTGTTGGCGATACGCCGGTGATCGGTGCCGGAACCTACGCCGACAATCAATCGGTGGCAGTATCGGCGACCGGCACCGGGGAAATGTTCATCCGCACCGCAGCGGCTTTCAATACAGCTGCGCAAGTGCGGCTACAGAACAAACCAATTGCTGAGGCGGCGGATAACACACTGAAGGAAATCGCGGCTATCGGTGGTGATGGCGGTTTGATCGTGCTGAACGCACAAGGCAATTACGCGATGCGCTTTAACACCAGCGGCATGTACCGCGGTGTTATCGGTAATGATGGCATTGCGCGCGTAGGCGTTTTTCCGGGAAATGAATCACCGGTTGCGTATTGACTGGCGATCAGGCTTGCTGCAAATCCGCATAATAGGTCTGACTGATCCGGTTCACATAATTTTTTAGATTTTCTCTGGCCAAGCCATATATCTTCAGCGGTGACTCGACGGGACAGCCGATGATGTTAATCAGCATGCCAAAGGCACAGGCATCCAGCGAGGTTGGTTGGTCGCCGAAGAAATACGGTTTGTTGTCGAGAAAGTCGGATATTGCGTCAATATCCTGTTTGCCGAGCATAGAGATTTCTTCCGTCTGATGCCGCCCCATGCCCTGATCGATTATCCGGCGCTTGATTTTGCTGCGTGTACGCATGGCCACAATATCGCGTATAACAGGCGGCAACCCTCCGAAAATCGCTTTGCGGTTGATTTTCCAGTTTTCGTCTGTATACATCCAGCGGAAATAAAAAAACTCCAGAACAGATGGTCTTCAAGCAAATGCTGCCAGGCGAATGAAGCGGCCTGCTGTGAGCTGTCGAGGTGTTTGTCCAGGTCTTGGTACGATGACCGGAGATGTGTGAGAATAAAATGCGAGTCCGCAACAATTTTTCCGCCGTCGTCAACATACGGCAATTTTCCTTTCGGTGCGCCAGGCGGTAATGCGGTCACGATTTCATAGTCAATATCCGCCATACGTAAATAAGTTTCCACCTTACAACAAAATGGACTTAAATTTGGAATACCCCAGGTGCGATTGAATTGGTAGAGTTTTAGCATATCCATAATCCTTATCATTATTTATTCAAGAGCGCATACATAACTTGCATAATGCGGATTCAAGTAATAAAAATTTCTTAAAGACCCAATTTTTCGGTTACGACCGATGATGCCGTCATCGGAAGCATGATCGTATCGAGCGCGAAGCTTGCCGGCAGATCGAGGATTGGATACTTTGGCGGTTCAACGCCAAACTTCTTCAGCGCGTAGTGATCACCTGAAATTGCATGGATGTTAAGTCGCGTACCACTATATATCCTGGGACTCGTACTGCCATATTTTACAACTGAAATAGTCTTGTATGTAGCACAGCCTGTAGACAATATGACGGTTGTGCTGAGAAAAACACTGATAGCAAGAAATTTCATTTTAAACTTCTTCTTATTTGCAGGATAAATTGAAGTATCAACCACTTATTGCTATTTCTTTCGCAGCGCATTCACCGCATCAATACGGTCATGTTCGTCATAGCTGACATGAAATGCCATTTCATTACCGTCAAAATACAATTCAGTTGGCGTGCCGATGATCTCCCACAGCCCCAACGTAAAGACGTCAGCTGCGGTGTGAAAAATAACGCGACCAGTCTTGGTTGCTTTACTGTATCCCTGGATAAAAAGAAATATTTCGACCTTTTTGCCTTCTGTTTCTTCGCTGATATAAGGCGGTCCAAATTCGGCTATTAATTCATCCCGGGGGGTGCCGACTTTGAATAATTCAACATTTTTTGCGGCGGGTTGCTGTGCGGCCATGAATACCGAGCAGCCTGATACAGGAAGCATCAATGCGGTTATGAATGTGGCCAGAAATAAATATTGTTTCAGGCTATTGATAAGCGATCTCGATCTCATCTTCAGCTTATTTGAATGCGTGTGAATGTAATGGACAATGCACAGCATAACGTAAAAAAAGCTGGCCGGTAAGCCGGATTCTGTCGTGGACAGTCATTCATCTAGATGTACGGTTGCCCGTACATTCAAGCAACCTACCCGCAGGCTCCGCGAGCAACATCATCGCCTGCCTATTTGGTTTTGCTCCGGATGGAGGTTACCGCGTTTCACCGTAACTGAATACGCTCGTCTCTGTGGCCCTGTTCCTCGCCTCACGGCGTTCGGCCGTTAGCCGACATCCTGCTCTATGGAGTCCGGACTTTCCTCTCCCCGCTGCTTCAAAGAGCAGCAGGCAGCGACTGCCTGGCCAGCTTCAATGCCATTCTATCATCCCAGGCAAGAGTTCAGTTTGCAGATATGTTTAAAGAAGCTTCAGATCACTGAAATACATCGTGTGCGCAGCAAGTTCAAAGCGGAAATCGGAGAAAAAGTGTTGTTAACGGTGAGTCAATGCGCATTTGAGAATTTAACTGCTCGTTATCCCCGCAGCATGGCATTTATCTGCTGCAACACTTCCTCATCGAGCTCGCCCGCTTCTGCGCTCAGTCGCAGTCTTGACATTAAATAGTTGTGGTAGGCCTTGGCCAGATCACGCCGGGCGGAATACAGTTGTTGTTGCGCGTTGAGCACGTCAACTTCGGTCCGGACGCCGACCTCCTGTCCCAGCATGGTTGAATCGAGTTGGCTTTGGCTGGAAACCAGCGCCTGCTTTAACGCTTTAACCTGAGCAATGCCGTTGGTAACATTCAAATACTGTTGGCGTGCTTGAATCGTGGTGTTGCGGCGAATGTTTTCCAGATCATGCCGTGCGCGTTCCTGATTAGCCAGCGCTTCACGTACCCTGGATTGCGTACCGCCACCCTGAAATAATGGCAAATTCAGTTGCAGGCCGATTGATTTGGAGGTCAGGTCAATGCCGCGCCCTGTAATCGCTGCACCGACACCGGTCTGGTCAGTGTATTGCGCAACCAGATCCACTGTCGGGTAATGTTGCGACCAGGTTTTTTTGACTTCCTTGCTGGCCAATTCATATGCAGCCTGCTGAATTTTTAATGCAAAGTTTTTTTCTTCAGCGGCGATAACCCACTCTTCCATGCTGCCGTAGCGCAGCGCGGGAAGATCGGTAGAAATTTGATGTGTACGGGCAAGTTGTTCCGGGAAACGATTAATAATTCCTTGTAGCGTACGTTTTCGTACTTCCAGTGCATTGCGTGCGGCAATTTCCTGGGATATTGTCAAATCAAAACGCGCCTGGGCCTCATTGGTATCGACAATGGTTGCAACACCTACTTCAAAATTGCGCTTGGCCTGTTCCAGCTGCATAAGTATGGCTTCTTTTTGAGCCTCTGCGACTTCAACATCCACTTGTGCATCGAGCACGTCAAAATAAGCCTGAGCGACGCGCAAAATTAAATCTTGTGCAGCGACAACAAACTCCGATTCGGCTCTGGATACTTCGGTTTTGGATTGTGAATAGATTACAAAATTTTCAAAACGAATCAATGGCTGTGTTGCGGATATGGTAACGCCACGGTTGTTAATCGTTACTGCCGGACCCAGTGTGGTGTCTACTTCCTGAACTTGACGCACCGCTGACAAATTGATATTTGGCAGCAGTCCTGCCCTGCCCTGTGCAGTTTTTTCCTGTGCGGCCCGATAAGCCGCCCGTGCAGACTGGTACTGTGCATCCTTTTCCAATGCTTCCTGATAGATGTCCATCAGATTTGCAGCGCTCACCATGGAACTGATTGTTACACTTGATAAAAGCAGCAAGAACGTGACAGATAAAATGAGTGAAAAAGAGGTTTTGCGCAAGACTTTGATCATAAAAAACGACAGATAGCCTTTGAAATTCCCGTAGCAAAAAACATCATCTTCGCGAAATTTGTTTACAGCAAGGTTGGAAGTCAAAAGGTAAACCTGCTTGTTTGCGCTGCATTAATCAGTGCGGGCGTACAAGTTTCAAACAATTTTGTGACAGTGAATTCGCCGGGAGCGGTACAGGTAATCAATTCAGCATCCATCACGGGATCTTCGCCGACAATAGCAAACAAACGGCCGCCGGTATTCAGACTGTTTTTGAAACTATCCGGCAACACCGGCGTAGATGCTGTCACAACGATGACATCGTATGGTTCATGTTTTGACCAGCCATGTGCGGCATCGCCTAATTCCAGGGTCACATTGGTAATGTTGTGCGCTTTCAGATTGGTTTCGGCCATGTTTTTAAATTCCGGGATAATTTCAACGCTGTAAACATGTGCGCCGAGCTGCGCCAGTAATGCTGTCATATAACCGGTACCAGCGCCGATTTCGAGGATTTTATCTGTTTTTTTGATATGCAGTTCCTGAAGAATGCGTGCTTCCATTTTGGGTGCGAGCATCACCTGTCCATGACCCAGTGGAATTTCCATATCGACAAACGCCGCGTAACGACAGGCGTCCGGCATAAATTCCTCACGGTGTATTTTATACAACAAGTCAAGCACTTCGTCATCCAGCACATACCATGTGCGAATTTGCTGGGATATCATGTTCAACCGGTTTTCTTCGATTGTTGCTTCAGGATTCAATTCTGTGTTCATATCCATTCAAATTAAAAAATAATATACTTGCAATTATTTCACATTTCCATTAGCTTCACAGCATCAGCTAGGGGTCCATTTCCTGAATTTTTGGAATTTTGGTGAGAAAGTCCCTTATTACCTGACGCGGATAATGCCGCCGTAGGGAAGCTGGAGCTAGCCCTCCCGCTCTTTATGGCATTTTAAGGAGCATCTAATGAGTATTACAGTTCTAAATCAAAAAAATTTTTCCAGTACGACGGCCACTGTCGATGAAGCTGCCGTTAAACCGTTGCCAAATTCACGCAAAATCTATGTACAAGGTTCCCGGCCTGATATCCGGGTGCCCATGCGCGAAATCAGCCAAACCGATACCATGACCAATGGGGGTGCGGAAAAAAACCCGCCTATCTGGGTTTATGATACTTCCGGTCCTTATACCGACCCGGCTGTCAAAATCGATATCCGTTCCGGCCTGCCCGCGCTACGTGAAAAATGGATTGAAGATCGTGCAGATACCGAAGTCATGCAGGGCCTGAGTTCTTCATATGGCCGAGCACGGCTGCAAGACCCCAGGTTGGCGGATATGCGTTTTAATTTGCAACGTCAGCCGAGACGCAGTAAAGCGGGTATGAATGTATCACAAATGCACTATGCGCGGCAGGGTATTATCACACCCGAGATGGAGTATATCGCCATTCGTGAAAATCAGCGCTATGAAGCGTTGAATGCGGACAATCACGCGCTTTTAACGCAGCAACACGCCGGACAGCACTTGGGCGCGATGTTGCCCAAGCACATAACAGCGGAATTCGTGCGTGATGAAGTGGCGCGCGGGCGCGCGATTATTCCGGCCAATATCAATCACCCGGAATCGGAACCGATGATTATCGGGCGCAATTTCCTGGTTAAAATCAATGCCAATATCGGTAATTCCGCGTTGGGTTCTAGCATACAGGAAGAAGTTGAAAAAATGACCTGGGCGATACGCTGGGGCGGCGACACGGTGATGGATTTATCCACTGGCAAAAACATTCATGAAACACGCGAATGGATCATCCGCAACAGTCCGGTACCGATCGGTACCGTGCCGATTTATCAGGCACTGGAAAAAGTCGACGGCAAGTCGGAAGAGCTGACCTGGGAAATTTTCCGCGATACGCTGATCGAACAGGCGGAACAAGGCGTTGATTACTTTACCATTCATGCAGGCGTGCGGCTGGCGTATGTGCCGATGACGGCCAAGCGCATGACCGGCATTGTTTCGCGTGGCGGTTCCATCATGGCGAAATGGTGTCTTGCGCATCACAAGGAAAGCTTTCTGTATACCAACTTTGAGGAAATCTGCGAAATCATGAAAGCGTATGACGTCAGCTTCTCGCTCGGTGACGGCCTGCGTCCCGGCTCGATTTATGACGCCAACGATGAAGCACAGTTTGCCGAATTAAAAACGCTGGGCGAACTCACCAAGATTGCATGGAAACATGACGTGCAGACCATGATTGAGGGGCCGGGCCATGTGCCGATGCATCTCATCAAGGAAAACATGGACTTGCAGCTGGAACACTGCGATGAAGCGCCCTTTTACACGTTGGGGCCGTTGACAACCGATATCGCGCCGGGTTATGACCATATCACTTCTGCAATCGGTGCGGCGATGATCGGCTGGTACGGTACGGCGATGTTGTGTTATGTCACACCGAAAGAACATCTCGGCCTGCCCGATAAGGACGATGTCAAGGACGGTATTATTACCTATAAAATCGCCGCACACGCTGCTGACCTCGCCAAAGGCCACCCCGGCGCACAGATTCGCGATAATGCCTTATCCAAGGCGCGTTTTGAATTCCGTTGGGAAGATCAGTTTAATTTGAGTCTTGATCCGGATAAAGCATTGCAGTTTCATGACGAAACCCTGCCGCAGGATGGCGCCAAAGTGGCGCATTTTTGTTCCATGTGCGGCCCACATTTCTGCTCGATGAAAATCACCCAGGATGTGCGTGATTATGCCGCCAAACAAGGCGTCAGTGAAGATGAAGCCCTCAAACAGGGGATGGAGCAAAAATCCGCCGAATTCAAGGAAAAAGGTGCGGAAATATATAATAAATTATAATAATATCAAAATATTACCTGATCAATTAAGCGGGCTAAAATATATCCTGAATGGACTTTATTGTATTATTTAAAGCGTTAATTCTTGGCATTGTTGAGGGATTGACTGAATTTCTGCCGATTTCTTCAACAGGTCATCTGATTCTGGTCGGTGATTTGCTGGATTTCAACAGTGATCGGGAAAAGGTTTTCATGATCGCAATCCAGTTGGGAGCGATTCTGGCTGTCTGTTGGGAATACCGCAAGAAAATAACCGAAGTCGTCATCGGTATTGGCTCAGACAAATCGGCCAATCGCTTTGTGTTGAACTTGCTCATTGCATTTATGCCCGCGGCCATTTTGGGTTTGCTGTTTATCGATGTGATCAAGCAGTATTTGTTTAACCCCTTATCCGTGGCCACGGCTCTGGTGATCGGCGGTATTGTGATTTTGTGGGCGGAGCGGCGCGATCATCAAATTGAAGTCGAGCAAGTTGACGATATGGACTGGAAGCATGCGTTGAAAGTGGGTTGTGCACAATGCCTGGCATTGATTCCGGGCACTTCCCGCTCGGGCGCAACCATCATCGGCGGCCTGCTGTTCGGCCTGTCGCGCAAAGCCGCCGCCGAGTTTTCCTTTTTTCTGGCAATCCCCATCATGTTTGCCGCCACCTTTTATGATGTCTTCAAAAACCGCGCTATCCTGGAATTCGATGACATCGGCATGTTCGCCGTCGGTTTTGTCGCAGCATTCTTTAGCGCCCTTATCGCCGTGCGTGGCCTGATACGCTTCATCAGCAACCATGACTTTACGGTGTTTGCCTGGTACCGGATTATTTTTGGATGCGTGATATTGTTGACGGCTTATACGGG
>DOOY01000198.1 GCA_003514765.1 Nitrosomonas sp.
CGGCTGCTATCTGGCAAAAAATAATCAGTCTATGCTGCCTTAAGGACGTGAACATGGGCGAACTGCAGCGGCCACATGAACTTGTTTTATTTTTTCGCATGCCAAGGTGATCAATGGCGCACATAATTTGGTGATTACTGATGAAATGCGGACAACAATAGCTGTACAGGCCTGCATTCTGCTTCTGAACCTTGATCTGAATTATTATGATGATTGGATTGAAATCATCGCATATCCAGAAGAATTTATACTGGATTATAATTATGCAGATGAAATTGGTGCAGTACATCATGCCTAAAACATTGCCTCTGGAGAAGCCTGGTTTGCAGATCCGGTCATTCTTTCATGGCAGCAGATTGCGCATTCACAAACTCAGCATGCCCATAACGTTATCATCCATGAATGTGCGCATAAACTGGATATGCCGCACGAAGGCGCTAACGGTTGTCCACCCCCTGCATGCCAATATGAGCGCGCGCAAACCTTGGCGTAATGTGTTTAGTCAGGCTTATGCAGCATTTCGCTGCCGCTTATGAACAACTTGTACTGTTTTACCGGCAGGATCCTGCAAAACGCTGGGCAAATTTTTAATTTTTGATTAGAACGGCATTTTTTGGCAATTAATCTCAAATACGCGTAATTTTCGCAACATCTTTAATACGTCGCAAATCCCGTATCACCTGCGCCAGATGATGCCGGTTTCTAATCTGCAAAATAAAACCCATCGCTGTATAGTCTTTTTCACTTTCCATGGCAACGTCATCAATATTGGATTCAGTTTTAGCAATGGCAGCCGCAATTCTTGCCAGAACACCATGCTTGTTTGCTGCCATGACTTTGATTTTAACTTCGAATGTTCTTGCAATGTCCTTACCCCAAGCAACATCCAGATAATTCTCGGGGTGTTTCTGGCTTTGTGTAATAGTTGGACAATTATGCGTATGGATAACAAGCCCATGTTCTTTTTTAATCAACCCGACGATGACATCTCCCGGTATAGGATGACAGCATTTGGCAAATTGCACAGTTAAGCCTTCAGTACCCAGAATTGTAATAGGATCACTGGACACCTGTTTACTGTTTATCGACTCAAGTGGAGAAATCAATCGCTTGGCAATGACAGCAGGTAATTGCTTTCCCAAAGCCATATCCGCCAACAATGCTTGCTTGGACTTGGCACCGCTGTCTCGCACCAATTTCTCCCATTGCGCTTCATTAATCATGATCGGATCAATGTTTAATGCCAGCAATGCCTGATTCAACATCCGCTCACCCAGCTCGACGGATTCATCATATTGAATGGTCTTGAGGAAACGGCGTATATGAGAACGCGCCCTGCCTGTAACGACATAACTTAACCAGGATGGATTGGGTTTAGCATAAGGTGCTGTCACGATTTCCACCCGATCACCGTTTTTCAGTTCACTGCGCAGTGGCGCATTCTCGCCATTGATTTTAGCGGCCACGCAGCAATTTCCGATATCGGAATGAATGGCATAGGCAAAATCCACCGCGGTTGACCGCCTAGGCAGCGTCAAAATTTTTCCTTGTGGTGTAAACACATAAACATCGCCCGGAAACAAATCTATTTTCAGATGCTCCAGGAATTCCATGGAGTCAGCGGAATCGTTTAATGTTTCCAGCAGGCTTTGCAACCATTGATTCGTCTTCATATGCAGATCATTCAGATTTGCATCAGTGCTTTTGTAAAGCCAGTGCGAAGCTACTCCATTTTCAGCAATACGATGCATCTCCTGCGTACGTATCTGCATTTCCATAGGAATACCAAAAGGCCCTAGCAATGTACTATGCAGCGACTGGTACCCGTTTGCCTTAGGTATAGCAATGTAGTCTTTGAATTTACCCGGAATAGGTCTATACAGACTATGCAACGCGCCTAGTGCCACATAGCATGCCGGAACATCTTTTACAATTACACGAAAACCATAAATATCAAGCACCTCGGAAAAAGACAACTGCTTTTCCACCATTTTTTTGTAAATACTATAAATATGTTTCTCGCGACCATTAACTTGTGCATCAAGGCCTGCTTCTTTTAATTTATTGATGATCGCATCCTGAATTTTTCCAACAATTTCACGTCGATTACCGCGCGCCGCTTTTGTTGCCTTTACCAGAACACGATAACGAAGTGGATAAGAATAACAAAAACCCAATTCCTGCAATTCCTGATAAATATTGTTGAGCCCCAAACGATGCGCAATGGGAGCATAAATCTCCAATGTTTCACGTGCGATACTGCGTTGTTTTTCAGGTCGCATGACATCAAGCGTCTGCATATTATGCAGTCTGTCGGCCAGTTTAATCAGAATAACCCGTACATCACGCGCCATCGCCAGCAACATTTTACGGAAATTCTCAGCCTGTGCTTCTGCTTGCGTTTGGAATTTAATTTTCTCCAATTTTGAGACACCATCAACCAGTTCGGCGACCGACTCGCCGAATCTCTCGCTGATTTCTTCCTTGGAGATATGCGTATCTTCAACGACATCATGCAGCAAAGCGGCTGTCAGTGTCGGTGCATCCATGTGAAGTTTGCCCAAAATTCTGGCAACAGCCAGCGGATGGGAAATATAAGGCTCGCCAGACTTTCTATATTGACCGGAATGTGCGCCCTGACCAAAAGAATACGCATTTTTTAGCTGAGTAACATCTTCCGATTTCAGGTATTGAGCAACTTCAGAAAACAGAAATTCAGCTTCAGGCATTAACGTAAATACTCAAATAAATGGTGCGAAGTTACCGGGGCGTCGTCCGGGAATAGATTGCTCTATTGCAAAACAGAGAACAATGAATGCGCAGACCACTCTTGCATGCGGCCATGTTTGCTCAACTACAAATTCTTTGGATTTAATATATCCATATCAATTTTGCCTTGTGCAAGCTCACGCAGTGCAATTACCGTTGGTTTGTCCCGCACTGATTCAATCATCGGTGAGGCGCCCATTGCCAGTTGCCTCGCACGGGTAGTCGCGACCAGTGTCATATCAAAACGATTTGGTATTCTCATCAAGCAGTCATCTACAGTAATACGTGCCATTTTATTTATTTCAATTTGTTAGTAAAAGAATTACGGGTTGGAATTGCTGGAATTACTATTTCAAGTAAGCTGAGCGATCAATGCCTGATATTTAATTATCTGTCTTTCTCTTTTCAAACGTTCTGCATTGACAATACTGACTAAATCATTGACTGCTTTTTCCAGCTCGTCGTTAATAATAACATAGCCAAACTCATTTATATGACTCACTTCTTCACGTGCAGCGGCCAGCCTTTTTCGGATGACATCAGCAGGATCCTGATCACGTGTTACCAAACGTTCTTTCAATACAATACTGGACGGCGGCAATACAAAAATACCGACTGCCTGTGGGAAAAAATGGCGCACCTGTCGGGCACCCTGGCAATCAATTTCAAGCAAGATATCCTGTCCTGATTCAATCGTATCATTTATCCATTTTTGCGAGGTTCCATACAAATTACCATAGACTTCGGCACTTTCCATAAATTCTCCAAGAGCCTGCATTCGCCTGAAAGTTTCCTCATTGACAAAATGATAATCACATCCGTTCGTTTCACCGGTGCGCTGCGGACGTGAAGTATATGAAATTGACAAGCTGAGACGTGAATCTTTATTAAGCAGCGCTTTAACCAGACTGGTTTTTCCTGCACCTGAAGGCGCACTGATTATAAACAAGCAACCTGTCGTCATAGCCATTTTTTTGTGTTATACAAATTCAACAATTCTTTATTTTGCCTGTGGCGCAGCTAATACCTGAGCTTCAAGGTTTTGATAAATCGTATTTTTAGATCAGGCACACCTTCAGGTGCTTCCTGTTTTCGAGCTGCGTATAATACGCCAATTCTTTTCTCATTCACAACCAAGGCAGATTGAACCGCTGGCATTTTAAAATGACAATGAATCAAAGAATGCTACGCTTTTCAAAATAGCGCTGATGGTATTTTTCTGCAGGATAAAATGGGGCGGCAGGAAGAATCTCAGTTACAATGGGTGCTTGCCAGCGCCCGCTTTGCTGTAGTTTGTCGCGCGACAACCTGGAGGTCACTTCCTGCTCCGAAGTAAAAAAATAAATAGCAGAACGATACTGCGTGCCGATATCCATACCCTGCCGGTCTTTAGTTGTAGGATCGTGGGATTGCCAGAACACATCAAGTAATTCATCAATTGAAACCGCTGAAGTGTCATATTCAACCAATACAACTTCAGCATGACCTGTATTACCAGCACACACCATTTCATAGGTAGGGTGCGCCACGTCACCCCCTGAATAACCACAGGTTGTATTTACTACGCCGCCAATTCGACAAAATGTTGATTCCACGCCCCAAAAACAACCGGCCCCGAAAATAATTTTTTCTATTGACATAAAAATATTTTATATGCAGTCATATGCTTATGACGACTGTTTCCAAAAAAATTAGAAAACTGATAGCGCCTCATTCTTTAGATTTTCGAGCCATATCTATAATTTCATCAAGTATGTGTATCGTATTCTGAGGCGCTCCACCTTGCCGACCGCTGGTAATATATTTGCCTTCTATCACAAGCGCGGGCACTCCTGTTAACTGATACTGACGCATCATTTGATTCGATCTGGCGACTTGATTTTGAGTCGTAAAAGAGTTGTATATTTTGACAAATTCTTCTTTATCAACACCTTGCTTCTCAACCCATCCAAACAAAACTGACTCATCCGTTAAATTGATTTTGTCTCGATGAATCGCATCATAGATTTTGTCATGTACTGTTTCCATGATATCCAGGGTTTCGATCGTATAAAACGCTTTGGCGCCCGGTATCCAGTTGTCTCTGAAAATTGCCGGCACATATCGAAAATCAATATCACTCGGCTTATTCTTCAGCCATTCCTTAATGTGTGGATGCAAGCTGTTGCAGTGCGGGCAACCATACCAGAAAAATTCAATCACTTCGATACGATCATTATGTTGTGTAGGTTGTGGATTTTCCAGTACTTTATAATCTCTCCCTTCAACAATTTCAGCATGAATGCTGGTCATACCAAACAACCCTGTTACTATAGCCACGATTACAGTTGCAATTAGTTTGGTCATATGTACGCTCGCCTTATGTGAAGTAAATTCCAAATCAAATCATTTTGAAAATCATAAACTATGACAGATATTTATCGCGTCTTGATAAACTGGGCCTCTATACCGTTTTCCCGCAATGTATGATGTACCTGATCCACCCGGGGCTTCTGCGTAAATGGACCGACTCTGACACGATACCAGGTGCCCTTTTCAGACAAGTCGGCCGATTGCACTGAAGCAATCACACCTAACAGCGCAAGCCTTGCTTTAAGGTTATCCGCATCGGCGTTGTTGCGAAACGATCCGACTTGCAGATAATATGTTTCTGTTGCAACATGCACCGGCTCAGTCTGCATTACTCCCTGAACTGAAGATAAAACCGGTGGTGATGGCGGATTCGGTTTGGGTTTTTCAACCGTGCGTGGCCTTTTCACGTTTGCGGGTTCTTCAGCATTCTGTGAAATTTCATTCTCTATGGCCGGTTCATCTGCATCTGTATTAGACAAGATTTTGTAAAAATCAAACTGCGTCTTCTCCTCCACTTTAGCCACATTTGCATGCTCGGAAGCAGCGTTAGGCCCCTCGGTTTGCTTGTTACTATCAGAACGTTTAACCAACTGATCATATTCTGAAATCTGCTCTTCCGACAGAAAAGGGCTTGGCGTTTGCTCCAGATAAAACCATATTCCGATAGCACTCACAATACCCAATGTATAACCGATAAAAATGCCCAACATCAAAGCACTTTTACCGCCTTTCGATGCTGTGGGCTTACGGGATTTATAATCGCGGCTCATGAAAATTCTATATCCTCTAAAATAGCAGCCTACATTTTTTCTGGTGCACTGACGCCCAATAATTCCAATCCATTTTTCAGTACATACCTGATCGCCGTAATTAGCGCCAACCGTGCTTGCATCACTGGGATTTCCGACACCAGAATATGACTTGAATTATAGTAACTATGGAACTCGCTGGCCAGTTCCCGCAGGTAAAAAGCGATCAAATGCGGAGAAAACTCCTGAGCAGCTGCTTCGATCATGTCCGGAAAATCAATCAACCGCTGCAACAACACCAGCTCAGACACGCTTGTCAATACACTCGCATCTACATCAGCCAGTGTAGCAATATCCCCGTCCCACTGCGCCAACACACTACAGATGCGCGCATGCGCATATTGTATATAAAAAACCGGATTTTCATTACTTTGTGATTTTGCGAGATCAAGATCAAAATCGAGGTGCTGGTCACTTTTGCGCATCACATAAAAGAAACGCGCGGCATCTTTACCAACTTCATGGCGCAATTCACGTAATGTAACAAATTCCCCCGAGCGGGTTGACATGGGTGCCTTCTTCCCGTTCCGGTATAAAACCGCAAACTGCACCAATGCAATTTTCAGTTTATCCGGATCCAGCTGCAATGCCCGCAATGCACCTTTTACGCGCGGAATATATCCATGATGATCCGCTCCCCAGATATTAATAACCTTTTCAAAACCACGTTCAAACTTATTGAGATGGTAAGCAATATCCGAGGCAAAATAGGTAAACTGACCATTTTCTCTTTGCACCACCCGGTCTTTTTCGTCGCCGAAATCAGTTGAACGGAACCAGACCGCACCATCCTGCCGATAGAGATGTTTTTTCTCATCGAGCAACTGAATAGCATGTGCGACCAATCCGTTATCAAAAAGTGATTGCTCCGAGAACCAGGTATCGAATTCAACGCCAAATTCCATCAAATCATTACGGCAGTCCCCGAGCTGCTCAGTCAACACAAAGTTATGGATATAAGCATAGTCTTGATCCAATATCTTTTTCGCGTTAGTGATGAGCTGATCCAATGCTTCATCAGTATTTACAGCTTTCTCATGCGCCGCTTCATGCAATCCGTTCAGCAGCTTGTTAGGTTGGTGTACATAGCGATCGGCATGCGCCTGATAGATCAGCTGCGCCATTATCTTCACATATTCACCTTGATAGGCATTCTCTGGAAAAGGCACATGTATATCGTTTAGCGCCAGATATCGTATCCAGGTCGACAACGCCAGAATGTCCATCTGACGGCCTGCATCATTGACATAAAATTCACGTGTTACAGAAAAACCTGCCGCAGAAAGCACATTGGCAAGACTTGCACCAAACGCCGCACCGCGGCCATGTCCAACATGCAGCGGCCCTGTTGGATTGGCTGATACAAATTCCACTTGAATTTTCTCATTTTTGCCGAAGTCACTGACGCCAAACGCGTCACCTTTTTGCAAAATATGAAAAAGATATATCTGCTTGGCCGTATCTTTAATAAAAAAGTTGATAAATCCCGCACCGGCAACCTCGATCTTTTCCAGATAAGGTGATAACGCTATCGCTTCAATCAACATATGCGCGATTTCGCGTGGATTTTTATGGAGCGGTTTAGCCAACTGCATAGCAAGATTACAGGAATAATCGCCATGACTTGCCTGTTTAGTGCGCGTCATCTCAATACGCAACCCAAGGTCGGTGGTCTCGGCCGCCATTACCTTATCGACAGCTTGGCGCAGAAGCTGGGATAAATGCATCCTGTAATTAGGAAGTTCCGAAGTTTTCATCATGGGAACGATTGTATTCCTTTTATTATGTCTCTCGTGGGCTCAACTTCGAAGTGCAACAACCACCTGAAGGTTTTATGTAAATATTGTGTACGTCAGAGAATACATCGCCCGGGGCACGCTAGCCAAGCACTTTTCTCGTATGGCAATTAATACGTTCAACCGCCTGCAGCACTTGTCCCTCAATCACCTCTGTTAATGCTTTATTCTGTGGGAAGATATGTCACAGTAAGTCATTGCCATTGTCATTGTCATTGTCATTAAAGCCAAGTTCCCGGAGCGGAGATTGTGTGGACGAACAAAGTTAATGTCGGGTCAATAGCTTCGCAGACTACTCGTATTCTGCCTATTCTTTATCATTATCGAATTGACTTTCCGGATATGACTCTAATAATGCGCTGATTATAATAGAAACACCACCTGCATACTGAACGCATATCAATTAATTCGTGGTTTACATTCAGTATTTTCTTCGATTCCAAACGAGCCGCAACCTGTTCTGGATTCGTATCCATTTTCTATACTACTCCACAGGGTGGTGGAAGTATTATTTTTCAGCAAAGATCTTTTATAGCAAATTTTTACTTAAAAATATGTGACAAAAACTATATTTGCGAGCGTA
>DOOY01000195.1 GCA_003514765.1 Nitrosomonas sp.
ACTCAGCAGGCTTTTGACGAAGTTTTGAGTAATTTTCCTGCAAACAAAGTTTTTGTCTGGTTGCTCAGAAAATGGATTTTCCCGTTAGGAAAACCTTTTTTGCCGCCAACTGACGACTTGGGTCATGAAATTGCCCAGATAATGCTGGAACCTGGAAAAGCACGTGACCGGTTGACTTCCGGTGTTTTCGTACCGACAACGCCGGGTGACCCGATGGCCGATCTGGAAGAAGCGCTGAAATGTGCGATTGAATGTGCACCCCTTGAATCCAAGGTGCGTAACGCTGTGAAATCAGGACAGGTTACTGCACAGGGAGATAAACAAATTACGCAGGCATACCACCTGAATGTGATTACCGCTTCGGAAGCTGAATTACTGAAAAAAATGAAAGAATTGCGCAGCCGTGTTATCAAGGTTGACGATTTTTCACAGGATTTTGCATACGAACCATCCAATCTATTCAGCCAAGCCGCGCCCACACCGGTTACTTCGACTGATGAGCCGCTTGCGCCAGAACAAACGATCAAACCCGAAAATGATGACACCGGCGAAAATCCGGCAATCGGTGGAATCGAGCAATCCAGGTTATTCGAATCCGGACAGTTAAGTGAAATCGCTGCTTCAGACATGTTTGCGGATGAGCCCTCTGTACAGGAATCGCAAAAAGAAAACAAAGCCGGGTCAGCGCCGCACCCGGAGACTGAGATACATGAAAATACTGCGCCTGTCGAACAGACAACCGAATCTGATTCTGCCGGTACGGCAGGCGGAGCGAAAGAAGAAAGTCGCCAGAACAGCGGCAATGACGGGGATAAATCTCAGGAAGATCAGGCAAAATGATGAATCATATTATTTCGGTTGAGCAGGCAAAAACACTGGATGGTTTGTTTAACGAACGCGTGCAGGCTTCTCCTGAAGCAGTAGCCTACCGCTACTACGATGAGGATCGTGAAGCCTGGTGTGGTTACACTTGGGTGCAAATGAACGCACAGATTGCCCTTTGGCAAGCTGCGCTGATCAGAGAGTCGCTGACCCCTGGAGACCGTGTTGCTGTAATGATGCGGAACCGGCCTGAATGGGTTATGTTTGAGCAGGCTGCTTTGGGTCTGGGGCTGGTTGTCGTGCCTTTTTATACCGAAGATCGCGCGGAAAATGTCGCTTACATGCTTGCCGATGCAGGCGTCAGGTTGTTAATACTTGAAGACTCTGCTTACAGGACAGAAATCTGTGAAACCTGCAGTGATATTGAAAGTTTGCAACGTATCGTGCTGATTGAATCGACCGGTGAAAATGACGTTTGTTCATCACTATCGGATGATCCGCGTTTACTGACACTGCCAAAGTGGCTCCCAACCGAAGCTGAGGAAGTACAGCATATCAGTAGCGATCCCTACAGCCTGGCTACCATTATCTATACTTCAGGTACAACCGGCCGTCCCAAAGGTGTGATGCTGAATCATCACAATATTCTGACGAATGCTTACAGCAGCCTGCAGGTTGTACAGGTAACGCCAGATGATTTGCTTTTGTCGTTTTTGCCCTTGTCACATACGTTTGAGCGAACCGTTGGTTACTATTTACCGATGATGTGCGGCGCCACTATCGCATATGCGCGTTCAATTCCGCAATTACAGGAAGACCTGGTGACAATTCGCCCGACAATTCTGATCTCAGTACCGAGAATTTATGAACGTATCTACGCAGGCATACAGACAAAACTTGCGGAAGGTTCTTCGTTTGCCAGATGGTTGTTTAATTTTACAGCAGAGGTTGGATACAGCCGGTTTGAGTGTCAGCAAAAACGTGCATCCTGGCAGCCGGCATTTTTATTATGGCCGTTGCTGAATCATCTGGTGGCTTCCAAACTCATGAATAAACTCGGTGGAAGATTGCGCCACGCCATGAGTGGCGGCGCGGCATTGTCGGCTGAAATTTCCCGCGTATTTATCGGCCTGGGACTGCCCATACTGCAAGGTTATGGCATGACGGAAAGCAGTCCGGTGGTCTGTGTCA
This sequence comes from Nitrosomonas sp., assembly GCA_003514765.1. GTDB lineage: Bacteria > Pseudomonadota > Gammaproteobacteria > Burkholderiales > Nitrosomonadaceae > Nitrosomonas. Next base: position 2,014 of record DOOY01000195.1, read on the forward strand.
ACCGTCATGAAGACAATGTTCCAGCCAGTGTAGGATTACCGCTGCCTGGCGTTGAGGTCAAGTTGGGTGAAGACGATGCGTTATTGATCCGCGGCCCGAATGTGATGATGGGCTACTGGAATAATCCGCAGGCAACTCAAGCAATAATATCGGCTGACGGCTGGTTGAATTCAGGCGATGTTGTCTCAATAGATGCGCAAGGGCATATCACGATTACCGGCCGGTTGAAGGATATCATTGTGTTGTCTACCGGTGAGAAAATTCCTCCCGGAGATATGGAAACCGCCATCTTACGGGACCAGATCTTCGAACAGGTCATGGTCATTGGTGAGGCGCGTTCTTTTCTAAGCGTGCTGGTTGTGCTTAATAAGGATAACTGGAAAAAATTTGCTGCCGGACACGGGATTGACGCAGAGATTACGCCTGATGCGCAAAAACAGCAAATCGAAGATATTCTGCTTGATAAAGTGAGTGATCAAACCCGCGAATTTCCCGGCTATGCCCGCATACGTAAAGTCGCA
>DOOY01000269.1 GCA_003514765.1 Nitrosomonas sp.
AACTAGCGGACAAAGCAGGCCAGACCATGGAAGAAGTAGTGGCCGCAGTTCAGAAAGTGACGGATATCATGTCTGATATCGCTACCGCGTCGCATGAGCAAAATTCCGGTATTGAACAGATTAACAATGCCATGACGCATCTGGATAGTGTAACTCATCAGAACGCTTCTCTCGTGCAGGATGTCTCAGAATCGGCGGAAGTACTGCGAAAACAAACGAATAATCTTGCGCAAGCATTTGCCGTACTAAAACTTGACGCCTCAACAACAGATTATGTGAGATTTGACCGGCGCAATCAACCCAAATTATCCGATATGATAAAACAAAAAAGCAAAAACAGAAGAAGCGGAAATCGCCCATCTAATATACACCGCTTACCGTCTCGCAAAAACAATGCCATTGTTTAAATCACTTGACTTCTTAAGCCTAATGAAAATACAAATGTTCTTCAAATATTTCATGCTTATTACAAGATTCTTTTTGAGGCATATCGCAGCACCCTTAAATATCTATTACGAATATTATCCTGTAAATGTGCTGGTTGATTTTATTGATTGATTTGGTATGATTCAACTAATGATCAATAGATTTAACATTGAATTATGCAGTATGCAAAAAAAGTATATATTTTTTTGATATGTGTCCTGTGTTCGATATTGGCAGCCGGATGTGGTTCTCTACCAGTTAATAAAGCAAATAATTATCAACTTCAGTCTACACCGCTAGAAAAGTATCCGACTAAGAAAGCAATCATCCACAAATTGTATTATCAACATAAAAAGTGGGAAGGTGTTCGCTATCAACTGGGTGGCCTAAGTAAAAAAGGCATTGATTGCTCTGGATTTGTACACCTGACCTACAAATCCAAACTAGGCATGTATCTGCCAAGAACAACGCGTCAACAATCAAGATTAGGAAAAGAAATTTACAGGCATGAATTAAAAGCGGGTGACCTTGTTTTCTTCCGAACAGGCCCGACATCTAAACATGTAGGCATTTATATAGAAAAAAACAAATTTCTACATGTTTCTCAAAAAAAAGGGGTTACGATATCCCTTTTAGATAACGTATACTGGAAGGCTAAATATTGGAAATCCGTAAGAGTATAATTTGATACGCAGATTAGTGCTTATTATCGCCCAGCGCTGCTTGTGATAATTTCCGCACAGCAATGTGAGTATTTCAACATCCATTTCCTTCTTTTTTACTACAACCGAATTTTTGCATTTTTTTGATGCCTTTATTCATGATATAAATGGGCGTTTTCCTGATTTCATTCAGTGGCTTTGCTTTTCTGCGTCTAAAGCCACACTAAACCCGATGAAACCAGAATTAACTCCGGCTCTAATAAAAACAGGCATATATGTCAATATCGCAGGAATCCCATTTACCGGGGCCTCGTTATCATCCTGTCTGGATAGTCTTTATATTTAGACGATACCTGGCATTTTTACTCATTGCAGGTTTTGTATATTGAAACAATTTCAAATGAAACCGGAAGCAGCAATCACTTAGCCGAATATTTGGAAATCTATCCGAGGCCTATCGGTGTGGTGTACAACGTTGGTTATTATAGTATAGAAAGAAGCACACAAATTTGAATCTGGTTTTTTAAAGGAATCTGATGAGAGAAGAAATTAAGCAGTCTTTACAAAAAAATGAAATTTTAGTGCGTGGACTTTTTATGCTTTTTTTTATTGTGATCTACAGCATTTCAAAATTTCTCATCGTTGGCATTATGTTATTCCAACTCGCTGCGGTCTTACTCGCTGAAAAACCAAACGAACAAATACTCAAGTTTTCGCAAAATTTGAGTATTTATATTTACCAGATTGTCCAATTCCTATCGTTTAATAATGAGCAGCGTCCCTTTCCGTTTAGTAAATGGCCTGATGGCACAACAAGTTCATCTGTTGAAGTCAAGTCAGACCAAAATGAGTAATCGAGTCGCTACCGATTCAGGCTCAACTCCCAAGCAAAATTGTTCTTGGGAAATCATTTCGCTTTTACCAAACGCATAACGCGATCATAGACATCAAGATAATTGTTAATCATAGTTCCCATGCTAAATTCGGTCTCAATTTTTCGTTGTGCTGACCTGCCATGCGCATCCAGTAATTGAGGATTTTTATAATATGCTAGAATAGCTTCCATCAGGTCTGTTGTATTGTTGGGCGTGATTAATATGCCGGTTTGTCCCTCTTCGACTAGCTCAAAATTCCCACCAACACGTGTTGCCACAACGGGCAACCCACTGGACATGGCCTCCAAAATAGTATTTGAGATACCTTCGCCCAGAGAAGGCAACACAAACACATTCATCATGCGCATAAACTCAGGAATGTCAGAACGCTCACCCGGGAACCAGACAACATCTTCTGCACAAGCTTTCTGTACTAAACTTACACATTCGTGACGAGTACTGCCATTGCCAACTATCATAAGTCGTAAACGTTTACGAGTATCCGGTATTTTCTCGATAATAAGTAAAAACGCGCGTACCAAATTCGGGTAATCCTTTACTGCTTCCAATCGCCCTACACTACCAATTACAAAAGTATTATCTGTAAAAAAATCTTTCGGACTCAGTTCACAATGCTTTGGCAATCCGGGAGAAAACCGATGGTTATCAACACCATTATAAATTTGGCTAATACGATTCGACGACACACCAAGCAAATTGACTAACCACGCTTCCAGATCTTTACTGACAGTAATGAAATGGTCTACAAATGGGTAGATTACTTTACGTAACAAATTATATTTATAATTTTCACCTTTTAGATCTGAAATATCACGGCCATGTTCACTGTGTACACGTATTTTAATTCGCGCTGCAACAGCTATTAACTGTGCTTCTAAAGCTGCAAGATTACGTGTATGTACGATATCAGGCTTCAGTTTACGAAGCACTTTAAAAAGTTTGTAATATAACTTTAAATCATATCCCGCACGTTTATTCAGAGCAATTATTTCGACATCATCCCTGATTATTCGATATCTATAATCAGTATAGTTTTCAAGGCAAATAATAACGTGGCGATAACGTTCCCGTGGAATTTTGTTAATCAGGTTTACCAATCCATTTTCTAGTCCACCGACATCAAGGCGGTGAATAATATGCGCAATTAATGGCGGATTTTTCATAACTGAATCATGCCGAGTCAGGAACTAACATAAAGTAGTTAAATGTTTTTCGCAATCGATGAAATTGCAAAAAATTTCAATATAAAATAGCGTTACTGCTCGCTGATGTCTTCCAACCCATTTGAAATCGCAGGCAGCATGTCTGTAAGAAACTGCCGAAGTATAGGAATTGCCTCAGCCGGTTGCACTTCGTAGGGCGCGACAATCATAATCTCTGCTCCCATATCATTACCGGACAATAATCTATTTCTAGCCAACAGGGCTTTAGCCATATAAGGATTGATAGTCTCATCACCACCTAAAACATACCAGCTCCAGATCAACAAGTTACGAGAGCGAGAACGTAATTGAGCCTGACGAATTGTCACATCACGAGAATTAATCATAACTGATCGTTTAGCCTCGTGTATTTTTCTCCAAGGAGAATCCATTTCCGGTACCAATACATTGCCAGAATTAATCAGCTCATTACCTTGTCGTTGATTATAGTAGTAGGTCACATACAAGCTAACCATCTTGTTTTCATTATTGATATAATGCTGTTCAAATTTCCCCGGATCACCGATATAAATTGGTTTCCAGTCTGATACCGGATTACTGGCAATATGCCATTTATTATCTGGAAGGTAAAAACTGAATTCTGATTGCACATAATCCACATCCTCTTCCAGATACGCCGCATAAATGGGCCAAATGGATGTAATAATTAATGCCGCACAAGTAATTAAAATTGTTTTCTTATTGGAAGCAAAACTGTTTCCGGTTTCAACCAATTGTTTTTCAGAGTAGTTTTTATTGGCTACTTCATTGTTGTCCTCGCGCCACAAAGACCCTACCCAAAATAGCAGCAACATGACAAAGCCAAAAAAAACCCATCCATAAATGAGATGGTCTACACCGACGGCTAACTGCATATCGCTTAAATGCCCGGTCATTACGATTAAATAGGCACGAACACCATTGGCAAAAATAGGCACAGCAATTGAAAAAGCAATAAATATCAGTCGCCTGTTTAAACTTCGATATGTTAAATATGCATAAAGCGTTCCCAGGGTAACTGATGCAATTAGATAACGTAATCCGCTGCAGGCTTCTACTACAGACCAGTTTCCAGTTGGAAGTGAGAAAAATGTGCCTTCCCGATAAACGGGTATACCACTCAGCTGTAATGCACCAACTGTAAAATCAGCTGTAAAATTAATCAGCGGCGGTATTAGAACATCACCAAATGGAACCGCAAAAAAAAGATAACCCAAAGGAAAGGCCATAGCAAACATGGCCCTGTAGCCCATAATAACCGCCACAACAACCGGCAGCATAGCAACAAGAATATATTGCGCCAATACCTGAACACTTGCCAGCTCTGATATCAACCAGAGAAAACCCAATACACATAAACCCATAAGTGCAGTTGGACTTGGTTGTTGATCGAGCGCAACAATACTTCCCCTCTTGGTCCAGATCAGATAAATAACAAACGGCAATATAAGAAAGCCATGCGCATAGGTATCCGACCGATACCAAGTTGCAACCATAGACCAAGCTGTCTCATGATAAATTATCAAAATTCCGGTGACAGCCAGAATCGTCATTAAAGCAGCCAGACCGATGGGGTTCCGATTTAAATTTTCAGTAGAACTCAAAGTATTCATGCGGGACTTTTACCTTATTAAAAAATAAACAGTTCTCTAATGGATTTTGGTTCTCCCAATTTCAGTTTCCAACAGTTTAGAAAGCTGCGATTATTTTTTAAAATCAGACATTTAATAATAATTTTTTGCAACCAAACAAAAAATGAAACTTAACCCAGGTTTTTAACAATATATGGGCCAATCAGATTAGCCATTGAAAGCGGCAATTTCTGCCAAGCCTGAATAAAAATCTTATATTTAGGGTTAGAGGGATTATGACTTGGCACTTGTGAAGACTTAATAAATTGATATTCATAATGCAGCGGTTGTGCTTCAAATCCCCAGTTTTTTTTGAAGCTATATGATCCAGAGTCACGCTTACTGCGGCCAAAATCAAACGTTTTATAACCCCTTTCACAACTGCGTTTCATAAGTTCCCAATACATTAAATCGTTAGCAGCCAGTTTTCTTGCATCATCCGTCCCTCCTCCATAATAAGGTAATACTTCATCCCGAAAATAAAAACTCATCACACTGCTGATTGTTTTACCATCTTTAGTAATTGTCAGAAGCTCACAATCCTCAGCAAATATTTCCTTAAGTAATTGAAAGTACTTTTTTGCAAAAACAGGGGTACCTAGTCGATGCACACTGCGCGAATAAGCATAAAAGAAACGTTCAACATCTTCGTCAACAGCAGTTCCAAGCTCGTATTTAAGGCCTTTGCGCACCATTGCGCGTTGTTTACGCGGTATTGTCAGCAAATTCTTCTCAACATCTGGATCGATTGCCTTGCGAAAAGTGACATGGAGATCCTTGCGCGGCCAATCAAGATGCACGGGGCATATATTACGATACTCCAGATAATCGACTTGTTTCTGGCACGCCAGCTCCTGTGCCGCCAATTCAAGCTCTTTGCGTGCAACATCATTATTTGCTGCTATGCCACCATAAACACAAAATGGCAACGAACTGAGCGAATGCCCGAAAAGAAAACTCTTGATCTCTGCTAGAGGCAAAACTCCTTGAATTTCTCCATTTTTTTCTGCATACAAAAACCGGGTTTCATGACTAAAAGCCTGTTCAATAACATTCTTCCACCCAGCTCGATGAAAAAAAGTCGCCTCAGGACATGCCTCGACAAACCGATCCCAGCGCATCTTGTCTTTCGGTTGCATTTCATGAATAGACACCTGCATCGCAGGATCATCAGAATGGGATATTTCATCTAACGCACTCATTTTTAACGGGAATCCTCTTCTACAAGAAAAATTTTATCCATTCTATTCCATATAAAATCATGAGTAAGTGTTCTCAGTCTTTTTTCCATACGATGCAAATTAAGATAATGCCGGAAACGGGTTTTATAGCCAATACCGCTTTGGCGTGGCTGTTGAGTATCAATTTCCCAAGGGTGAAAATAAAAAATTGCCGCACGAGATTCAACAGTATTCAATCTATTGATAAACCATTTTGAAACCGGGTATGGCCAGAGGCGAAAATAGCCGCCCCCGCCCGCAGGCAAATTTCGTCCCCATAAACGTATTGTCGTTACGGGCAATTCAAGTATTCCACTTTCACCTCTTGGATAATTTGCGAATCTTGGGGCATCGGGCACGCCATAATGATCATGTTGCACCGGATAAATGCTAGAGCTATATCGATATCCAGCTTCAGCCAAGCAATCCAAAGCCCATAAATTATGGTTATTGATTGAAAAACTTGGTGCGCGGTAGCCTTGTACAACTTGACCGCTAATATCCTCTAACAGCATTTTACAACGACTAATATCTTCTTTAAATTCCGCTTGAGTCAGATCTGTAACGCGGGCATGCCCCCAACCATGGCTTGCCAATTCATGGCCATTATCAACCATGCGCCTGATCATTTCCGGGTAGCGCTCAGCAATCCAACCCAAGGTAAAAAACGTCGCTTTTATTTGCTTTTCGTCCAGCAAGCTCAGTATTCTGTCCATACTGCTTTCTATTCTGCATGGAATGCTATCCCATGATTCCCGAGGAATGTGTTTCTCGAAAGCTGAAACCTGAAAATAGTCCTCGACATCAATCGTCATAGCATTACTTACTTGGTTCATGATTTATCTCTTTTAAGATGATGGTCTTTAACACTACCAAAGGATATATGCTGCTTTAGCAGATCCAAAACAAAAAGTACCGATTTTTCCATTCTGAGCAGTCTATTCTCCATTTTTTCCAAATCAATTTTTTCAGAACCTACCTGCAACGAATTGACAGTGGATTGTTCGGCTTGATTATCTGACACAAGTTGATTGGCATCAAATTCCTGCTCAAAATCATCAATGACTTCATTGACGTCTTTTTTCCCAAAGTGGTGTAATTCTTCCAAACACCCCATCATAAACAACCGGTCACACAATAAGTTTATTTTTCGGGGAATTCCATTGGTATACCTATATATCAAACGGTAAGCATCATCATCAATTACAGGGTCATTATTCCATCCAGCCGTTGTTAACCGATGTTCGATATAGGCTTTCGTTTCCTGTTCATCCATAGGTCCCAGGTGATATGTCGCAATTACTCTTTGCCTTAACTGCTGCATATTTTGATGCAACAATGTTCGCTTGAATTCCGGCTGGCCGAGTAAAAAAGTCTGCAATAACGGCGCCTCGTCAGTCTGAAAGTTAGACAGCATTCTTAATTCTTCAAGCGTTTCAGACGATAAATTTTGCGCTTCATCAACAACAAGCAACACACGCTTTCCCTGTTGATCGCATCGACACAGAAACTGTTCTAGATCAAGTAACAAAACAGCTTTACTTACATCAGCATATTTCAGACCAAATGCGGCAGCTACCAGCTTCAGGATATCCTTTGAATCTATATGCGTGTTAACAATCTGAACAGCTATTATCTTTTCCGACTCCAGCCTGCGAAAAAGATTACGCATTAAAGTTGTTTTACCTGCGCCAACTTCCCCTGTAAGAACGATAAACCCTTCTCCTTGTGAAAGTCCATATTCCAGATAAGCCATCGCCCGCTTATGGCCCTTACTTCCATAAAAAAAACTGGGGTCTGGTTTTAATTGAAACGGTTTGGCATTAAAACCGTAAAACGATTCATACATGCGTTCTATTCCATTAAAAATTCTTGGTTAAGGAAACTGTAACAGAATTGGCAGAGAGATCAAAACCCTGATTCCCAAGCTGTATATTGGAGATACGTTCGATGCGTTGATATTGCAACATGCCTATTAAATCCGATGTAAAATTTTTTGTAACATTCGCAGCAAAAATTAAATTGTCATTTGTTCTATTGACGGACGAAAAATCAAACCTTACAAAACTAAAATTTATATTAAAATTCGTGCGCGGCGAGAATCTATAACGCCAAGCAACATTACCGCCAGTTTGTTTAGTATCATTAAAAAACAACGGAAAATCTAGCAAATCAGCATCAATCTCCTCAGCAGAATAAGGCTTTCGTGACAATCGAAATAAATTGAGCGTCAAATCATTTTTTGAACCATTTAAGGTCACAGATGTATTGAAACGTCTCTGTAAAAAAACACGATTAGTTAAAAAGTTGTTTAGACCCAATAAATTTTGCGCTCCTACTGCAGTAGCATCGAACGCACCCACTGCACCAAATTGACCGGCCTGCTGATTCAATGTTGTAATATCTTCAACATATAGCAGTTGCCAAGTTGTCAAACGCGTCCTATAGTTGGCATTGGCCGAATACGTATCGCCAAAAAACCGTTGTCCGGCACTAAAATTCAAATCCGTCCGCTGATTGGGCGCCCAAACAAAACCGACCGTCCACGTCGGACTGCTTGTTTTCCCCCTAATCGAAATAAAACTGTTTCTTTCATACCCCCCGGTTGCGGTCAATCCAAAACGCGGCGTTATTCTGTAAATAAGGTTTGCAATATACCGCTCCATCTCAATCGTATTATCGACACGGTTTATAGCTGTATTGAGTCGCCGTTCAATATGAATCATTTGATTGCTGTAATTCAGACCCCATCCCAGTTTTGCAAACGAACTCCCACTATTCAAACTGGCCACAAAACTGTCTCTGTTACTATTAAAAAATCCGTTTCCGGATTTCAAGATACCCTTGGTATAACGCAGTTCTGTTGTTGCTAGATCCTGAAATCGATATCGGATATAAGGGCTTACGCTATATATTTGTATATTTGCACGATTACCGGTCACAAAGACATTGTCTGTTGTCTGCGGCCCCAACAGACTGACATTCTGCTGCAAAATACTTGCATCCCCATCTACAAAAAACAGATCTTTCAGTACTTCTGCAGTTGCCGTGGCATTGAGCCTATGCCTGATTCGTGTTAATTCGGTATTTCTGGCAAAAATCAGATTATTCATGATGTAATTTGCATTTACATCATAACGACGGCTCGTACCTGTTAATTGTAAGCCAGGATTGATTTGCGTGATCAGGTCACTTCCACTCGCTCCTGAAGCGCCAAATCCGCCTCCACCGGCAATTAACCCGCCACCCAATCTAACATTATCTGTATAAGTCTCACTGACAGTCAGCGTTGGCCTAAAATTTATTTCAGATGCCTCAACATCTGCTGAATGCACCAGGAAATAAGAAAATACGATGCTAAAATAAAAAAAAAGATAATAAATAGTTTGTTTAGTACAAAAACTCATGAGTAATAATACCCATAATACTCGCTGCCTGAGAAAGTTCTTACTTTATTGTAGATTAAGTTAATGTTAGATTTGGAATTGAATTGATCAAGCACATGATTAACCGCTTGTTGTGTCGTCCGTTCTGCTTCAACAACCAGTACAATTTGCCCCACACGTTCAGCCAGAACGCGTGCCTCACTCGTCAATAGCATAGGCGGCGCATCAAAAATCACGATTCTGTCGTTATAACGCTGTGCAAGTTCTTCCAGAAGCATGGCCATAGTCTGACTAGCCAACAATTCCGTTGCGTGCGAATGTGACGTACCGACTGTAATCAAACTGAGTTTTTCCACATTTGTTTTTATCATCACATCGGCGACATCATTTGACTCACCAAGCAGTAATTCCATTAAACCTTTTTTATTTGTAAAGCCTAATAAATTTGGCATGGAAGGCCTCGCAACATCAGCATCAATCAGCAAAACCCGATGATCCATCTCGGATGCAATACTCATCGCCAAATTTACCGAACAAAAACTCTTCCCCTCTCCTGCAAGCGCACTGGAAATCATAATCAGATTATTATTCTTTTTTGTAAAAGCTTTTGTTAACAGCGGTCTTTTAATAATCCTGAATTGTTCTGAAATTTGTGTTTTACCCTTATCCGGCGTAACGATTCCCAATCGATGCAGCCTGTCCAGATCGATATTGATAAAATTTGTTTTAACAGTTTCTTGTTCTTGTATAGAACGATCAATTAAGTCAGTCTCGTGATCACGCAAACCTTTACTTACTCGCGTTAAAACCGACTTTGACTCCACATCATCCTTTTGTTCAACTTGTTCAGTAACCTTTGCGGGCTTGTTACCAACGTCTTTTTCAATTTTGCCAATTGCTTTTTCAATAATACTCATGTTGATCCTTATGATTCAGTCAGGAAAAATTTTGTACATAATCCATTAAGCTAACCCAGATTATAAAAAGGCAGCATATCAACAATTCCTTCAATTTTTCTGAAATACAAAAGTAACATCGCGTATATGAGCGCCAAGAACAAAATAGAAAAGCTGAATATAAACAACCTTTGTTTTCGTTGAGATTTCTGCTGGTCCGTCCATATCATCGGTACTGAACCTAATACAGGAATTCCGGTAACTTCACGCAAGCTATTCTGGCTATAGAATGCCGGCCTGATTTGACTGATTACAAAAGCTATTGCGATACCCACCAACAAAGCAGCCAAAAATACAAATGAAAAGAACATACGATGATTGGGCCCAGAAGGAATCTCTGGAACCTGTGGCGGATCAATAATCCTGAATGACAACAAACCCGACGCCGACGTCAATTCGCCAGACATTCTTGCCGAAACACGGCGTTCCAGCAGCCGTTCATAGTTTGCTTTATTAACATCGTAGTCACGATTAAGCTGGGTAAATTCTGCCTCAACTTGCGGTATTGCAGTGCTCATTGATTGTAATCTCTCATAACGGGCAGTATATTCCTCGACACGAGCCGCCATGGAAGCTACCAAAGCCTCTGCGTCTGCCAATGCGACATTCAACTGCTGCAGCATGGGACTATAATTTCTACCGGGATCTTTATTGCCAGAATAATTTCGCTTTGCTTCTTCTCTTTTTTGTTCTTCGAGCTGCGCTATGAGTCTTTTGGTGGACACAATATCCGGATGCAATTCAGTATAATTTAATCGCAAGTTATCCAATTTTTCGTTCAGGTTACCAATTCGCGCATCAATCTCCGGGTTTACTATTGATTCTTCCTCTAAAGCAAATGGCTCCAGCACAAAGACAGGTTCATCTCCACTAATCTGCCGTCTAATTGCATCACGACCCTTTTCAGCTTCTCTAAGCGCTAGTTGGGCCTGTTTCATATCCTCATCCGCTTTTAGCAATTGCGTATAATAATCGCCCCGCTGCCCTGGCAACAGCCCAATATTCCTTTGTTTGAATTCCGTCAAGGCATTTTCTGCTACTATTAATTTTTCTTCATAAGCAGCAATCTGTTGATCAATGAACCGCAGTGCTGACGAAGAATCATCTTTTTTTCCATCAAGTCCCTCTTCAACAAAAATTGTTAACAAGGACTGCACAATATCTTTGGCCAAAACAGGATTATCATTATTATAGGAAATCGTAAATATATTATCTCCAGTCGTAGCGCCCAATTTAATTTCCTGCATAAGCTTGGTTACCAGGCGCTCTTTTTCTTTTTCATTCGCAATCTGCAAATCCAGGTCGACCATCCGTACGATTCTTTCAACATTTGGGCGACTGATGATCGTGCGACCCATAATAGATATCTGTTGCTGCACATTGGGAGAAACGGTCATTCCTTCCATAAGTGGTCTTATGATATTTTGAGTATCCACATAGATTCTTGCCGATGCTTCGTAGTTATCAGGCAGCTTGAGCACCACTATCCAACCTGCTATTGCAACCACCCACGCAACAATCACAGCTATCAAACGATACTTCCAGATACCTTTAACATAAACATATAATTGAGTAATTAGCTCATCCATTCAGAGTACTCTCTATTCATTTTTAATCACTTTCTGGTAAACATCTAATTTAACCTGGCACGTTTCTCAAACCATTCTCATCAAAATTCGCACCATGTTTCGTTTGATCTTAGATATATAAATTCCGTACAAATACTGATATCTCAAGCCAGTAGCATGTATATCTTATTAAATTCCTTTGGAATTTTCTCAAAGTGATCAAAATTAAAAAAAACTTTCAGGTATTACTAACACATCGCCTTGGAGCATAGGGACATTGGCTGTAATATCGCCGTCTCTGATCAAATCATTTAAACGCACGCCGAATTGTTTCTGCTCACCATCAACAGCACGAATGATTCTCGCCCGGTTTCCTGCCGCAAAATCAGTAATACCGCCTACGGCAATCATCACATCCATCAACGTCATATTTTCTCGATAAGCGAGTGCCTGAGGTTCTGCAGCTTCTCCTATTACCCGAATCTGCTCGCTGTAAGGTCCTACAAATTGAGTTACAACAACCGTGACCACCGGCTCCTGAATGTACTTAGATAAAGTTTCTTCGATATCACGCGCAAGTTGTGTGGAAGTTTTTCCACTTGCGGGTAAATCTTCTACTAACGGTGTAGTAATTTTCCCATCTGGCCTTACAGGCACAGCCATGGATATTTCAGGATTACGCCAAACAATAATGTCAATATTATCGCCAGGCCCAATCAAATAATCCCGGGAGAAAACACCACCCTCAGTATCACTCAATAGGGGATAAGTTTTACAACCGCTCAGAAGCAAAAAAACAGAACATAAAATAATAAATTGTTTCATACCATCTATGCTCAAAAAAAATATTTTCACAGAAGTTTCCTCTTATACATTTACCAGATAAAGCCAAGTCAATTTTTTCTACTATATTATGGA
>DOOY01000271.1 GCA_003514765.1 Nitrosomonas sp.
ATGGTAGCACTTGCGTTGTCAAAAAACGCGTATTGGCGATTGGGAGGGAGATACGATAATTGGCAAGGATCACAAAGGCGTGCTGGTAACATTGGCAGAACGGAAATCACGATTTGTATTGGCTGGGCAGTTACCCGGCAAACAAGCCGATGGTGTTGCTATTAAAATCGGCGAGTTACTGGCCGCTCATCTGGATAAATGTATAACCATGACTTTCAATAACGGCAAGGAATTTGCTGAGCACGAACAACTTGCAAAAAATCTGAATGTTGATATTTACTTTGCCCATCCCTATCATTCCTGGGAGCGTGACCTGAATGAAAACAACAATGGTTTGTTAAGACAGTACTTCCCAAAGAATAAAGCGTTAGCAGAAGTTACTGAAGATGAAGTCTTGAAGGCTGTTGAACGCCTTAATCATCGTCCAAGAAAAGTGCTTGGTTATCGCACCCCTCATGAGGTATTCTTTGGCGTACAAAAAACATACACCAAACCTTTAGGAAGTGTTGCACTTCAAGATTGAATCCGCGTCAGATTAATGCAAAATTATTTTGCCATCAATCGGGCTGATCAGAATTCGCGCAAGATTACCTAAGCAAAGTCAACATCATTTGAGGACTTGAATTTGCTTGAGCAAGAATAGCTGTCGCAGCTTGTTGCATAATTTGAGTTTTAGTCATTGTCGCTGTTTCAACTGCAAAATCAGCATCCTGGATACGTGAGCGACTTGCAGTCATTGATTCTGCACTGACTTGATTATTAGCAATCGCAGATTCAAGGCGATTGAGTTGTGCGCCTATTTTGGCTCTTTCTTGGTTAACATGATTTAATGCAAGATCCATTTTATAGATGGTAAAACCAGCATTGTTGATCAAATCAATATCACCAATGCTCATGGCAGCTGTATTAACAGCGCCGAATGAAACATCCAATGTTTCTTCTTTGTTTGCACCAACCTGCAAAGTCTTGTTATTGCCCAACCCACTCAGAGCAATATTTTCCCATTTTTCATTGAATCCGCTCAGCGCATTTTCTCCACCTCTGGAACTATTGTTTGGAATAACACTTTCAGCCGTTCTAACAGCTCCACCATCAACATTTGCACCTCCAATCGCACCAGTATCTTCGTCTGCCAAGTTCATTCCAGTGATATACGCGGCCCCATTAGTTACAAAGTCAGCGTTAAAAGCATCTGCGTCTGCCCACAATCCACTTGAGGCAGCGTTGATTGCATCATTCAGTGTGGCAGCTTGATTCTGGTTAAGATGGGTCATGACATCCTTAATACCTGCGCCACCGTTTTCTTTAATTTTCTGATGCATATAACCAACTGCTGCATAAGCAGCCGAATACTCGTCAGAGCTTCCGCTCCAAGCACCACCTGCTGAACCAAAATTTGCCGCTTGCGCCATGACTCCGACAACACCAACATTGTTAATGGAACTCTGCAATCGTTCATCTGCGCCGTGAATAAATTCGGCCGCGCCTTCCAGAAACCATTTTTGATCAGCTGCTGGATTAAACATTGAAGCAACATTCATGCTGCGATACATGACCGCATGCACCATTTCATGGGCAATAATTCTGTCATTGTAAAAAGGAGCCGTGCCGCCGTTCGGCAGATTGGGGGGGGTAAAATCACTCATGTCAATCTGCAGTTTGACATCGGTAGCCTTACCCGTAAAACTGCCAGGAATCGAACCAACAACCCGAGCGGCAGTTTGTCCCGCTCCGTCCGAAAATGTAGTCAATTCTATGCTAATATCGGCACCATCAGCTGAAATACCGTAATACTGCTGAATCATGCTCTCGGCCTGCTCAAGCCAGCTGTTCTGCAAACCATAAACTACGGCCAATTGGTTAGAGTCTCCTAAAACACTACCGCTTGTAAAATCAAAAATTTTTTCATTATTAAATGCAGCAGTGGATGATACTCGCTCTATTTCCTGAATGAGTTGATTGGCTTCTTCCTGTAATGCCTTTTTATCGCTGAGGCTGTTTGTTGCATTAGCTGCCTGAACTGAAAGCTCCCGGACTCGCTGTAATGAACTTGAAATTGAAGACAGTGCACCGTCCGCGGTTTGTAACATGGAAACACCGTCATTGGCATTTCGAGTTGCCTGATTTAAACCACGAATTTGAGATGTCATCCGTTCAGATATCGCAAGGCCTGCGGCATCGTCTCTGGCACTGTTAATACGCAAGCCGGAAGACAGCCGCTCCAAAGAGCGATTTAAATTCGTCTCAGTCACCGACAAATGACGCGTGCTATTTAAGGCACCGATATTTGTATTAATTGATAAACTCATTTTTTCAAGTAAAATTATTTATACGATATTCTTATCTTTTTACGGAAAATTGAAGCAATTATTAAGGTCAAAAAAAATGAATATAGAAGAAATTCCAAAATCCTTGTTAATTGATTGAATCAACCTAACAAATTCACAGAAATACAATTCCCGTGATAAAAAAAAACCAACATATCGCTAGAAATACACCCACAACAGAATATCAAACGCTGAAGCAGATAGGCGAATTAAAACCGGATGCAGATCAAGCCAATGCAGTCGACGAATTGGAACGTTTATATCATGCGTTGATAGATTATTCTCGTCCCGGCACTCAAAAAAACGGTTGGTTCTTACACTTTTTTTGCCGCGGCAACCACAAACCGGAGCCACCCAAAGGTATTTATCTTTATGGTAACGTGGGGCGTGGCAAGTCCATGTTAATGGATTTATTTTATAGTGTTGCACCTTTGCCATCGAAACGGCGTGTGCATTTCCATGAATTCATGTTGGAAATTCATGGACATTTGAAGACTTGGCACAGCCTTTCCATACAACAACGTAAACTGGCAATACAAAATTTACAGAATTTACGAGGCAAAAAGATTGATCTGGATGATCCGATGCCTGCCGTAGCGTATCAAATCGCCAACAAGGCAACACTGTTATCTTTTGATGAGCTACAGATTACTGATATTGCCGATGCGATGGTAGTCGCCCGGCTATTTAAAGAATTGTTTGATCAAGGTGTTGTTGTCGTGTCCACATCCAACAGAGCGCCGGATGATCTGTATAAAAATGGACTCAACCGCCATCGCTTTGTACCGTTTATTAACCGGATAAAAGAAACCATGGAAATTGTGTCACTGAATGGTCCCATTGATTACCGCTATAACCGATTGAAGGGAACAGAGACCTATTTTCATCCGGTAAGTGAGACCACTACCGCCAAGTTATCCGCTGCCTTTTTTCGTTTGACGGATCGCAGTGTGGAAGATCGCGACAAGGTACCAAGCGGCGAATTAAACGTACAAGGACGCAGATTATTTGTCCCTAAATCAGCGCGCGGTGTAGCGGTTTTTTCGTTCAAGCGACTTTGCGCCAACCCACTGGGCTCAGCCGATTATATTGCTATCGCAAGAACTTATCACACGGTCATCATGGTCGCAATTCCACAATTCACACATGAAAATACCAGCGAAGCTAAACGTTTTATCCATCTTATCGATGCACTGTATGAACATGGCGTCAAATTCCTTTGCTCGGCAGCCGCACCTCCACAACTACTTTATCAATCAGGCAATTCCGATTTTGAGTTTGAACGCACGGTATCGCGTTTAATAGAAATGCAATCAGAAGACTATTTAGCAAAAGGTCATGGAAAACTTATTGCGCAATAACAATGATTTGAAAAATCTGACGTCATCCGTCACGCCGTCTGGATGCAAAGCAACTCAGGCTGCTGCGCAGCCACAAATCAGAGAATACATGAAGTATTAAAAATGGCGGCACAATACATTTCGCCAGGACACATCATTTCTAGGTTGATAGGACACTTGTACTCCAACAACTTAGAAATATGATTCCAGGTTCAGGCTACTTTCTTTTTGTTATTTTAAATCTCCAGTTAAGGTCATTTTCATTTTCGCTTAACTGGAGGAGATAAAGAATCGGATAGCTAAATTTCAGGAATCTTGCTTAGAATTTCCTCAAGCGTAGTAGCATCGTTAATCGGACATGTATACCCATCAATTTCGATGCGCGATGTATCTTCACATGGCGCCACATCATTCAGAGTCGCCACCCCAAATTGATCCCAACATTGTTGATTGCTAAGACCCACAGTTGGACAATTTTGATTAGTGAGTAAGTTCCCTGCAGGAAATTCACGCGCAACCATCACATAATCGGGCGATTGTTCTTTAAAAAATAACTGAAAATCATTGCCAGGCTGTTTGTCATAGTTATATATATACGTTTTTGACAATTCGGTCACTGTCGATAACGAAAAGGGTGGCACTATGTTAGTAGCGATCGCAACAGGCGCTAAAGACAACAATTTATTTTTGGGTCCCATGTTTTGCTCAAATTCCACATCCTTAAGCAGGGTATATTTTGACCCTACCATCGGAGAATGTTCTCTTACGTTGACATAATTCCTAAGGTATGCATCATCAACTATAGTAATTCGGGGCGGAATCATTCCAAGTTGCGGCTCTACAGGTTGTAAAAATGCTGGCAGATCAATACCCAGATTGAACCCTTCAACTTTGATATTTCTCAACACAACGTGACCGGCTTGATATCGAGGATTATGCAAATCAATCCCTATGTTAATCGTCCCGATATAGTTTTTGTTCGATACAGTTTGATCACTAATAATCGTTATATTTTCATAGGCTGCAGAAATGTTACGTTGAGAATATAAGCCGGTCTGTTTGATATTCCATAGAAGATAGTCACTCAATTTTCCGACAATACCAGCAAAACCAACCCATATACCTACACCACTGGCATATACTTCATTGTTTCTTGAA
Organism: Nitrosomonas sp.; assembly: GCA_003514765.1. Taxonomy (GTDB): domain Bacteria; phylum Pseudomonadota; class Gammaproteobacteria; order Burkholderiales; family Nitrosomonadaceae; genus Nitrosomonas. The sequence continues at coordinate 4,826 of DOOY01000271.1, forward strand.
ACTTTAATTTCTGGTGCAACTGTGTTTTTATAACTCGTCCATTGCGTTAAATCGTTAATGTCAGCGCCTCTAAAATTCGGCACTAAAGGCTGATTATTCACAAAACCTCTTGAGCGCGCGTTATACATGACACCCGCGAAAGCAGCGTTAGCAGCCACGTTTCCAGTTACATAATCATCATTACCAGTAAACCATAAAGCAGAACCTTCATAGCCGAAATCACCAAATCCGTGATGTCTGCCTATTTCAGCGACACCGCCATATCTTGGCTCGTAAAGACTTTTAATGATAGTGCCGACTTTAACAATAAAATTATTACTGAAAACATTTTCTCTTTCATTGCCTTCTTCGGTAATGATTCCGGCACCTTCAACGTCATAGACAACGTTACCATCCACAAAACCAAAATGTGAATTATGTACTGCTATGCCCCACTTGGCTCCGTTATCAATAGAGTTACCAATCAGAACGAATTGATAACCGTCATTGGTTGCATTAACAGGCCCCATGTGATGGTGCATGTGAATAGGATAACGGCCAATCTGGTTTGTACCAATGTGTGCCACCACATTATCAGTAATGACTGTATTATCCAGCGGCTCGGCTGTAGTACGACCCATATCAACAAATGAAACATATCTGATATCAACTTTGGATCTTTCAGTAAACATGCCGTGTCCTCTAACGCCATCAGGATTTTCCGAACGCACTACAATGTTTCTGGTTAAATTGCCAATATGCGGCATACCAATCATATTGCCGTCAGTATCGCGACCACCCAAATGATCGTACGCCATCGGTTGAGTTAGCGTAATTGTATTGCCGGATATGTCAGCGATAACCAATTCCTCAAGCTGAAGGTCAATAGGTGTCACAGCTTCAATCTGCCATTTCCTAACTATAGGCGTTTGCCTGGTATCCGGCAGCACTAGCTTATCTCCTACTGACCAACCGGCTGGAGAACTTTCCAACACAAGGGTATTTTGTCCAGCACGGGGTTCTTGTGCCAGTTTTATCCAGGTTGGCAACAATTCTTTTCCGTGCATGTTGACTTCGCCGAAAGCGATCAAACCAGTACCATACTGCAATGGATCGTAGGCACCTGTTGCCGCATCCGGGCCAAAAGTAGCAAGCGAACGATTGGCAATAATTATTTCTACTTTCACATTTTCTGCAATCGGATTTGACAGAGTCCCGACATTCAGTCTGCCTTCACGATGAACCAGAATAGTCCCTACTTTGATTCTGTTACTTATAGTTGTGTCAAATGTTAGCGTTCCCTTAATGCCCAGTGCGGCTAAGGCTGCATCATTGACGCCATTGTATGTGACAGCGTGCCCCTGCCCTACTTTAACAACATCACCAGCACCGGGTATCCGTTCTTCTTGCCACGTAGAAACATCGAACCAATTCCCACTTTGTTTTGAAACAATTGTTGGATGGGCTGAAAAATTTGGAATTACGTCTTTTCCGGTTGAAAATGAATCTGCATCTCCTTCCATTACGGCCGCTGGATGATGATGTGGCTCAACACTTTCTAGTGAAGCGTTTTCTGGTGAAGTTGCATCCGAAACCTGTTCTGCACATACTAGCGATGCTGCTACAAAAACAATTGCAGCCAATAAAAATTCTTTCATTTAATTTCCTTGATACATTCATAGGGTTCATCCTGATTGAAGATTTACTACTATTATTTTTTCAGTCCTAAGACCTACTAGAAGAATCAGTGTGTTACACATTGCTTATCACTATCAGTAAATTAATTGATATGTAAAAAAATCAACCTCGGATAAATCTTTTTGATTATTAAAGTATTTCTTCAGATTTTTCACATTGATTCACCAACGAATTTTCTAAAATCCATACGATCAGGCTCGCAAATACGATATGCTTAACAAGCATACTTTTTACCCAGCTCAGACGTCTGTGTGTATCAATTGTGAACAAAAGGGAATTCTGTGGTCGTGATGATAGCTTGAAAAAGCTTCATCATCCACATCCATAAACCACTAGCAGGTATTTATCAAAATCAATATAAATTTGACTTCGATTATCGGAATAACGGGGGATTTGTAAATTTTCATGTTAGGTTCCTCGTACATTAATCAAATTCAGACGCAGGCCAAGGAACGCGTATTTCTACTGTGTGTAGTATCTATCGACACTATTAATGTATCTGTAGACACTAACTTTTGGTAACCCCGCTATCTATTGCTAGACCGGAAGCTTTGCGTCCTCACCTCGCGATGAGTATGCCTTTGTCTTTTTGTTTTATCGTAATTTCTTGCATAATCTTTAGGTTCTGCTGACATTCTACCGAAGCCAATTCAACTCCCAGTAATAATACTGACATTCTTAAAGCCCGCTGCAAAAAACTTCTCTTTCACCAAGTAACACGTTACACTCGCACTAAAAACCATAACAATTGAGCGGAGAATCGTCATCGACATGTTGCGTAAAATGGTTTTGTGCTAGAGGAGAGCTTGAATGAATGGGTATCGTCTTATCTTGTTTGGAACTGTCATTCTGATGATGTTAACCGGTTGCATGACTAGCCGAAAAGATAGAGACCAAATGGCAACATCCGCTTCGCAAGGCGCCTTCCCGTCGGATCCGGTATTTTTCAAGGCCGACCGAAAAATCAGTTTTGAGGATGAAGGCAGATTTATCATGTTGGAAGGCAGTCAATGCACAGAACAGGCGCGCGGGCCTGAATCCGCAACCATGTTAATCACATTGAACATGCCCGCTTATGTCAACCGCGGCACTGTAGTGTTAAATGGATGGGATTTGCGCTATTTACACAAAGACCATGAAGTGCGCTCGATGCGTGCCGACATTACACACAGCAAACTGGTTACCGGCGGTGACAGTCCTCCCATGCTTGTTTTTGAAGTGGCAGGCGAGCTCAGCGATCAAAATTGGGATGATGCCTATGAATTCTGTGTTTACTACACGGGTTTTGGTTTTAACTCAGCCTGGATTGACGCACGCATAGAAGGCGATTATAGCGGCATAAACACCTGGGCTTTGCAGATCGATTCTGAAGGGCCTATTGCCGCACTGGAAAGCGTATGGAGTGATGGCACGCTCAAAGGCAGCGATTCAATCGCCGTTATCCCTCGCGGATTTAGCTTTCAGTATGACAACAAATTTGAATGTGAACTGCGCTTCCCTCCCTGCCGATGGGAAGATCCGGCTGATCACCATTTGCGCCAGGTCGCATACAGCCTTTTTCAAACAGGTGCGTCCCCCAATCCTGACGGTAATCCACACTGGGTTACGCAAACCATTTTCAAGGATAATGGTACGCGAACGCACTGGATCAAAGCGCGTGCAGCGCTTATCGGCGGCAACAGTGTCAAACTGCGCGCCAATTTCTTGCCATTGAACCCGCGATCAGGTAAAACAAACATTTGCCGCAATGGCGTCGATGGCGTTGTGCGCACTGAAACATTCCGTATTTATGATCTGCCTTTTGATTACGCTGTACCCATGCTGACAGGCTGGGATCTGAACTATGAATGTGATGACCAACATATTCAACGCGCCGCTATTTGGATACACGACATTCGTTTTGACCCTGATTCAAACGGATTGGAATACAAACTTTCATCCATTCTGCGCGACAAAAACGGATCTCCCGGCTTCAATACTGCCCACCGGGTCAGCGTACTGGGGCTTAATCGTTCATCAATACCGCCCGTGGTTGAACGATCAGTTCCCGATATCCAAATAAGGCTTCGGAATCAGTAGCAGCTTTTTAGTGCAGCGTCTCTCAAATGGATAAGCATTAAACTACGGCCCGTGATTGATCCATGGATTCACATGCATGTTCAATTGCACGCAAAATTTCTTCCTTCTAAATGTTCCAAACGTAATTGTTTAGCCTGAATATTGCTGCGCCAGGTTGACTGGATTCGACGATCTGTATCAAAAATTACAAGCAGACAATCATGAGCAGATAAGCCACAGCTTCTCTACGGTCAGCTTCATTGCGGCGTGGTAAGAATGGAAAATCAAATAACAACACCGGCTTTATTTACAAACCTACCAACAGAAACGCTTCTTTCACGTCGCGGCCAGACGAGTACCCGGATAGCGCTTCCATGTTTTTTCTGCTGATTTCTGCCAGATGAAACAACCACACGAAGGCAAATCACATCTTCTTTATAGAAAGATGATTGTTTAACAATAAGTTACATACGGGTCTTCTGAGAAACTCATTGCATCGGTGTAAATTTTAAGACAAATTGACGCTCCCGGTATAAAACCAACTTTGGTCAGCAAAAAATCTCCCTTTTTTGTCTCATGCAATACTTGGGTTAGAAATCTAATTTCCCGATGAATGTGATAACAATTTCCTGAAGCGTTATAATAGCGGCCGGAATTTGAATAATTTGATCAACAATACAACAATATGCGAAAACAACTGATTCAGAGAACTCCTTTTCTCGACGGTGAAGACGTCAACGCGAAACGAGCAGAAATTCGCAACTATTTTCATGGCACACTGGATTGTTATGAACAGCTTTTCAAAACGCTGCGCAATGATGATGCCTATTACAAAAAACCGATTTCACTGCGTCATCCTCTGATTTTTTACTACGGTCACACGGCGACTTTTTTTGTCAACAAACTGGTACTGGCAGGACTGATCACCGAACGTATCAATCCAAAATTTGAATCCATGTTTGCCGTCGGTGTGGATGAAATGAGCTGGGACGATCTGGATA
>DOOY01000113.1 GCA_003514765.1 Nitrosomonas sp.
GGTTATAGCGCTTGCCATGACAAACATCGCATGTAACATAAATATCCGGAAGAAAATGCATTTCGACCTTGATTACACCATCGCCCTGGCAGGCTTCGCAGCGGCCGCCTTTGACATTGAATGAAAAACGGCCCGGAGCATAGCCGCGTTCACGCGCCTGCGGCACGCCAGCAAACAATTCCCGGACTGGTGTAAACAAACCTGTGTATGTTGCCGGATTCGAACGCGGTGTACGTCCGATGGGACTTTGATCCATGTTGATAACTTTATCAAAAAACTCGAGGCCTGCAATGTCTTGATAAGGTGCCGGTTGTGCAACGCTGGCATAGAGATGCTGCGAAACAGCGCGATGCAGGGTTTCATTAATAAGTGTAGACTTTCCAGAACCGGAAACCCCCGTTACACATACGAATAACCCAACAGGTAAATTCAATTGTATTTGTTTTAAATTATTACCCGAAGCACCTTCAATACGTAATAACCTGTTTTGATTCGGGGCAGTACGCTGCTCCGGAATAGCGATTGATAATCTGCCGGAAAGATACGCGCCCGTCAGCGAATCTGGATCGGCCTGAATAGTTTCTGGCCTGCCTTGCGCAATAACTAAACCCCCGTGTTCGCCTGCGCCAGGGCCCATATCGACAACATAGTCGGCAATTTGGATGGCCTCCTCATCATGCTCGACGACAATTACGCTGTTACCGAGATCACGTAAATGCTTGAGTGTATTGAGCAGCCGGCCATTGTCTCTCTGGTGCAATCCGATGGATGGTTCATCAAGCACATACATGACGCCCGTCAAGCCTGAGCCGATTTGACTGGCAAGCCGTATACGCTGGGATTCACCGCCGGATAGCGTGTCCGCGGAACGATCCAGCGATAAATAATCCAGTCCGACATTATTTAAAAATTGCAGCCTACTGGAAATTTCTTTGACGATTCTCTCTGCAATCGATTGTTTATGTCCTGGTAATACCAGTTGGTCGAAAAACGCAACGGTTTGCCTGAGCGGTAGCGCACTGACTTCATAGATCGCTTTAGAACCCACAAATACATGGCGTGCTGACGTGCACAGCCGCGTACCCAGACAATCCGGACAAGTTGTAGCATTAAGGTATTTTCCCAGCTCTTCACGTACTGTTTGTGATTCGGTTTCCCGATAACGCCTGGTCAGATTTGGAATAATGCCTTCGAAGGAATGTTTCTGCCGGCTTTTCTTGCCGCCCTCATTGAGATAAGTAAACTGGATTTTTTCCTGCCCCGAACCATGTAGAATAACATTTTGAATTTCCGCGCTCAGATTCTCAATGGGGGTTTCAATGTCAAAATCATAATGTTTGGCAAGGCTGGTCAGCAACTGAAAATAAAACTGATTGCGCCGGTCCCAGTTTTTTACCGCACCTGAAGCCAGTGATAAATGCGGAAACGCCACTACGCGTGCCGGATCAAAAAAAGTGATTTGACCCAGGCCATCGCACCGCTGGCAGGCACCCAGCGGGTTGTTGAATGAAAACAGCCGAGGTTCAAGTTCGGAAAGCGAATAATTGCAGACCGGGCAGCTGAATTTGGCGGAGAAAAGATGTTCCTGTTCACTGTCCATTTCCACAGCCAGTGCACGCCCATCAGCATGCCGCAGTGCAACTTCAAATGATTCGGCTAATCTCTGCTTCGCATCTGGAGACACTTTCAGGCGATCGATAACTACTTCTACAGTGTGTTTTTTGTTTTTTTGCAGTTTGGGCAAGTCGTCTATATCATGCACTTCACCGTCAATACGCAGCCGAATGAATCCTTGTGCGCGTAATTCATCAAATAAATCAGTGTATTCCCCCTTGCGTTCTCTAATCAGGGGTGACAGGATCATCAGACGCATTCCGGCGGGGAGTTCGAGCACGTGGTCGACCATCTGGGAAACACTTTGCGCTGTCAGAGTGATATGATGCTCCGGGCATTGCGGATCGCCTACACGGGCAAACAGCAGGCGCAGATAATCATGAATTTCTGTTACCGTGCCAACCGTTGACCGCGGATTATGCGAAGTGGCTTTTTGTTCTATGGCAATGGCTGGGGAGAGGCCCTCGATCGAATCGACATCGGGTTTTTCCATTAACTGTAGAAACTGTCTGGCGTAAGCGGAAAGTGATTCCACATAACGCCGCTGTCCTTCCGCATAAAGTGTATCGAACGCAAGTGAGGATTTTCCGGATCCGGACAGTCCGGTAATTACAATAAGCTTGTTACGTGGCAGATCAAGATTGATGTTTTTCAGATTGTGGGTGCGCGCACCGCGGATTCTAATAAATTCCATTGGCTATCTATGTACGAGTCAACCTGATAATATACCCAACTTTTTAGAAAACACATAACCCGATTTATGTCTGCTTCAATATCACCAGAAAAAATGTCGCAATCAGAATTGCGTGCCACGGCTGGACTGGCCAGTGTTTATGGTCTGCGCATGTTTGGCCTATTCATTATTTTGCCTGTGTTTGCTTTTTATGCGGAGCATTTGCCCGGTGGCAATAACTATGCTTTGGTGGGTATTGCCCTGGGTGCTTATGGGTTGACACAAGCCATACTTCAAATCCCGATGGGATGGTTGTCTGATCGGATCGGGCGCAAACCGGTGATCTATTTTGGCCTGATTTTATTTGCAATCGGCAGTTTTATCGCTGCTGTGGCAACGGATATTTACTGGGTCATACTGGGACGTATTATTCAGGGCTCAGGCGCAATTTCAGCAGCAATTATGGCGCTGGCCGCCGATTTGACCAGGGAAGAGCACCGTACCAAGGCAATGGCAGCCATTGGTATGACGATAGGGACGGTATTTGCCTTGTCGTTGATTATCGCCCCCGCATTGAATCAATGGATTGGTGTACCGGGTATTTTTGCTATGACGGGTTTGTTGGCATTGGCTGCCATTTATGTTGTTAAAAAAATAATTCCAGACCCACAAATCAGCCGCTTTCATTCCGACACTGAGGCTTCAACGGAAAGTTTTGGTAGCGTACTCCGGAATACGCAGTTATTGCGTTTGAACTACGGTATTTTCGCGTTACATGCCACACTTATGGCTTTGTGGCTGATCGTTCCGCTGACATTGCGTGAAGCTGGCAAGCCGATTGAAGATCACTGGCAAATTTACTTGCCGGTCTTGTTTTTTTCAATGTTGCTGATTATTCCAGCCATTATTTATGGTGAAAAGAAAGCCAAATTAAAACAGGTTTTTATAGCGGCAGTAGCTTTATTATTGTGCGGCCAGATTGCCTTGGCTATGACTGTTGGTTCGATCTGGGGGACAACGTTGGCTTTATTGATTTTTTTCGTGGCGTTTAATCTGCTTGAGGCCAGTCTGCCTTCGCTGATTTCAAAAATTGCACCGGTAGGTGCCAAAGGTACTGCAATTGGTGTTTACAGCAGTACTCAATTTCTGGGTGCATTTGTCGGTGCTGCAATTGGCGGATATTTGATGGAATATCATGGTAGTCTGGCGTTATATCTATTCTGCAGCGGGCTTCTGGTGATTTGGTTAACATTGGCGTACACCATGAAAGCGCCGGCAGCAGTCCGTTCAAAAATGTATCATGTGAATGAAATGGATACAGAAGAATCACAGCAATTGTCTCAACAGCTTGCGGCATTGTCAGGCGTGCGCGAAGCATTGGTATTGGCCAATGAAAGAGTGGCCTATTTAAAAGTTGATATGCAAGGATTTGACGAAGAGGGCGTTAATAAACTGCTGGAAGAGAAGGAGGAAGCAACAAATGGCATCAGTTAATAAAGTAATACTGATCGGAAACCTGGGTAAAGACCCGGAAACACGTTATATGTCAAGTGGCGATGCAGTGACCAATATTACCCTGGCGACAACTGAAGTCTGGAAAGACAAGAGTGGAGAAAAACAAGAAAAAACAGAGTGGCATCGGGTTACTTTTTATCGCAAATTGGCTGAAATTGCCGGAGAATATCTAAAAAAAGGACGTTCAGTCTATATTGAAGGAAAGCTGGAAACCAGAAAATGGACGGATAAAAACGGTATGGACCGCTATACAACAGAAATTATTGCAACCGATATGAAAATGCTGGGAAGCCGATCTGGCAGCGACAATTTCGATTCATCTGAGAGGAATGCGAATGAACCGACTTCTGCCCAGTCATCACCGAGCAGAAGCAATAATGGATTTGATGACATGGAAGACGATATTCCGTTTTAAAAAAATGGATTGAAAAGAAAAAATACTGTTCTTGGAAAATGTGCAAACACTAAATAATCAGGAGTGCCGTGTTTTTTATGTTTTGCCTATTCAGGTGAAATCAGCGGTTCTTTAAGTTCAGAGTCATAAAGACCAATATGCTTATTTGCCAATGAAAATTCTATGTTTTCTATTTTGCCACCAATCTCTTCAGCCAAATTACGAAAATCAGTTGCGAGCATGGTTTTCGGAACGATAAAGGTTTGCCGATGACCGGATTTAAAATTAACTCTTATTCTCATGGTGTTGAACTCAACAATCTT
>DOOY01000176.1 GCA_003514765.1 Nitrosomonas sp.
CCACGGATCGCAGGCGGATTAAAAGCCACAGCCAGACCATCCGACTGCTGCGCGCCAATCTGAAATAATTGCCCCACCAGATCATCCGCGGTTGTTTCGCGTTCCGACCAGTCAGTCATTCTTGTAAAAACGGTGGATACATTCGTTTTATTGCCACCACCGATGAAATCCAGGCCGTTCACGGCGAACTGAAACGCCACGTCCGGATTCTTCGCAAGCTCGATCCGAATGGCATCGGTTGTTGCAACCGTGCGCGGTAACGCGGCGCTGTCGGAAAGAATAACTGCTGCAATTACATAGCCCTGATCTTCCGAAGGCACAAGACTGCCCGGAATGATTTTCAACAGGTAACTTACCCCACCGATAAACGCTAAAAAAATCAGTATGCTAACGGCAACATTTTTTATTGCGGCACCAACCATGCTGACATAAAAGTTTCTCACATGATTAAAACCGCGGTTAAACCATTGGAAAAAGGCAGCATGTTGCTGAGCAGACTTGAGTAAAATGGCACATAATGTGGGCGTCAGCGTAAGCGCGACGATGCCAGAAATCACGCCCGCTACAGCAACCGTCACCGCAAATTGCCGGTATAATTCACCGGCCATACCACCTAAAAATGCAACCGGCACGAAAACCGCCACAAGGACAAGTGTCATGGCTACCACCGCACTCGATACCTGTTGCATGGCTTTGATCGCTGCGTTAACAGGCGATAGTTTTTCTTCAGAGATCAATCGCTCGATATTTTCCAGCACGACGATGGCATCATCCACAACAATCCCGATGGACAGCACCATGGCAAACAACGTCATGGTATTGATTGAATAGCCCAGCAACCATAATCCTGCAAAAGTGCCTATCAGCGAAATCGGTACGGCGATGATCGGAATAATGGTCGCACGCCAGCTTTGCAAAAAAAGATACACAACCAGCACAACCAGGATCATGGCTTCAACAAGCGTTTTAACAACTTCCCAGATTGATGCTTTTACAAAATCACTGGTGTCATAAGGAAGCACATACTGCATACCTTCCGGGAAAGACTGCTGTAATTCCTGCATTTTAGATTTGATAGCCGTCGCCGTATCCAGCGCATTGGCGCCTGTCTGCAGAAAAATGCCGATACCGACACCCGGTTCACCATTCAGAACAGTTTGTATGTTATATTCCTGCGCCCCCAGTTCAATCCGCGCGACATCCTTTAAATACAGCACTCCGCGCGGTCCGTCGGCACGTAAAATAATATTGCCGAAATCTTCAGACTCTGACAGTCGGCCTTTAGCGGTAATTGTATAGACCAGTTGCTGATCGGCTACTGCCGGTTCCTGTCCAATCTTGCCGGCCGCGTATTGCGCATTTTGTGTCCGAATCGCTGCAGCAATATCGCTTGTGGTAATACCGAGCTGCGCCATTTTGTCAGGCTGCAGCCATATACGCATTGAATAATCCTGCGCCCCGAAAATACGCGCTTCGCCAACCCCGTTCGTACGTTTGAGCTCATCGAGGAAATGATTGGTAATATAGTTGCTTAAAAATAACGGGCTATGTTCTTTATTTTCCGAAGTCACCGCAAACACAAGCAACAAATCATTGGCACGCTTTTGTATGGTAATACCGGAGCGCCTGACTTCATCGGGCAGCCGCGGCAATGCAATATTCACCCGATTACTGATATTGAATGTGGCCAGGTCGATATCAGTGCCAATTTCGAATGTGACGGTTATAGTTAACCGTCCACTCGAGTCCGCACTCGAATTAAAGTATAGCAAGTCATCGACGCCACTGAGTTGTTCCTCAATTGGCGCAGCCACTGTTTTAATCAACGTTTCCGCACTGGCGCCCGGAAAGGTGGCAGTCACCTGGACCACGGGCGGAGTAATTTGTGGATATTGTGCGATCGGCAATTGCACAGCGGCTGCAATACCGGCTAACACAATAATAATGGACAATACGGAAGCAAATATGGGGCGTGTAATAAAAAATTTAGTCATTTTGTCTTAAAATCGATTTTGACTATGTTTTTAAGTCAGGATCTGAAAGACAAAACTTCAGAAGCGTCCATTAACTCGGGATTAACTGTCATATCAGGACTGAGTCGAATGAGATTATTGATCACAACTTTATCACCCGCTTGTAATCCGTCTAAAATAACCCAGTCCTTACCGACCCATTCACCGACAGTTACTCTGCGCTTCGTGATTATATTGCTTTCATTGACCACATAAACATATCTTCCCAAATCGGAAGTCATGACTGCAACCTGGGGCAACAAAAAAACCTGATCAGTTTCACCTGCGATTACGCGCACGCGTACAAACTGGCCGGGCAATAATCGGTTATGTGGATTTTCAAAGGTTGCCCTAAGTTGTTGCGTACCGATGAGCGGGTCTATCTCACTTGCGGCAAAATTTATTTTGCCGCTGAGAGGATACTCGGAACCATCTGGCAAAATGAGAATGACTTCTTCGACATTATCTTCATTTAATCGCCCATTGAAACGAACAAGCTCATTGTCAGAAAAACTGAAACGCACCCAAGTGGGTGATATTTGCGTCATCGTTGTGAGGACACTGTTGTTTGCCGCCACCAGCACCCCCTCCGATATCTGCGAGCGCCCGGTAATGCCGTCAATCGGCGCTTTAACTGTTGTGTAGGATAAATCCAGCTCAGCCTGTTGCACACGCGCTTTTAACGCATGCAAGGAAGCCTCGGTTATCCTCAGATCGGCAACGGCGTTATCATAGGACCGCTTACTGACAAAATTCTCTGCAACCAGTTTTTCCTGACGCTCTTTTTCGGTATTAGCTTTCATGACGCGGATGCTTTGCTCCAGAAACTCCGCCCGAACTTCAGCTAGCGTCTTTTGAAACGGCTCCG
>DOOY01000109.1 GCA_003514765.1 Nitrosomonas sp.
CGTCTGCACGGAAAGCTGGCGCGAGCCGCGGTTGCCAACATCCGGCACTTCAATCATTTCACGCGTATCCGCAAGGCTTCGCAAGGCGAAGCCATAGCGGCACTTGAGGTCTTCCGCATTCTTGGTGGGCGTACGCAGCGCCATGGCGATATCGTTTGTGATCTGATCGCCTGCGATGGGAATCACGGCGGTATGGCGAATCGCTCCATTGGTAAATACCGCAATATCGGTAGTGCCGCCGCCGATATCAACCAGACACACGCCAAGATCTTTTTCATCGTCTGTCAGCACCGCCATTGCCGAAGCCAGCGGCTGCAATATCAAATCGCGCACTTCCAGACCGCAACGATGAACGCACTTGACGATATTCTGCGCTGCCGAAACAGCCCCTGTCACGATATGTACTTTTACTTCAAGACGTATGCCACTCATGCCTACCGGCTCCCGCACATCCTCCTGTCCATCGATGATGAACTCCTGATTAAGAATATGCAGAATCTGCTGGTCCGCCGGAATATTCACCGCTTTGGCCGCTTCCATTACACGTTCAACATCCGCTTCGGTGACTTCTTTATCCCTGATGGGCACCATGCCATCGGAATTGATACCTTTAATGTGACTGCCCGCAATCCCTGTAAATACTTCATTGATTTTACAGTCCGCCATTAATTCAACCTCCTCCAATGCGCGCTGGATTGCATTGACAGTTGTTTCAATATTAGCAACCACGCCTTTTTTCAAACCACGGGATGGATGACTGCCGAGCCCGATAATTTCAAAGCCGCCTTCAGGCAATATTTCCGCAACTATCGCCACAATTTTTGACGTGCCAATATCAAGCCCGACAATCAGATTTCTACTTTCCCTAGCTTTACTCATCTAGCCACACTCCCTGATTTCAAGTTTCTTTCCTTGTATTGTGCTTATCTTTCAACGGCTGTTTGTGCTCAGGCAGATAAACTGCAAATCCATTTGGATAACGCAAATCCACATAAGCCAGCGCTTCTTCCTGATTTAAATGGGCGATACTGTGGTTGTAAACTGATACATAACGCATTAAGCGTTTCTCGGTTTCGTGTCGACCCAATTCAAGAATGGTCCCTGTATCCAGATGCAGGCGCCAGGCATGCCGCGACGACAAATTAATCTCGGCAATTGATTGCTGCAACGCCGCCAGCGCTTCATTAAACTGCCGAAAGCGGCGCGTAATCTCCTGAGAATTAATCTCCATCGGCGCTGTAAAAACAGGTAGCTGCTCATCCAGCACAGCACGAAAAACCTCTCCATGGGTATTAACCAGAGCGTGGCTACCCCAATGCGCCAGCACCTGATGTTCCTCCAGCTTTACATTCAAACCCAATGGCCAGGCCCTTTCAATTTTGGCGTCCCGCACCCATGGAATTTTCATAAAAGTATTTCGTACCGCCACCAGATCAACCGTTAAAAAATTTCCCTGTACTTCATTGACAACGTGCTCTATCTGCTGACGCGAAATATGCTCAAGTTTTATCTGCGGGGAATGTGTCCCCTGAATATGGATTTCCTTGAGCGGCAAAAAGCGCGGCATGCCATCATGCCGGGCAAGTGCATATAACACCGCCACCACCACTGTCAAAAACAGCGTGTTGGAAACAAAATTTAAAAAACGGTAACTATCCCACATGCGACAAACTCAATATTTTCAATACCAAATCTTCAAAACCAATGCCCGCAGTTCTGGCTGCCATCGGCACCAGACTATGACTGGTCATGCCAGGTGAAGTATTCGCTTCCAGAAAATAAAACTGCCCATCCTCGCTTAAAATCAAATCAATTCTTCCCCACCCTTCACAACCGAGCGTTTGGTATGCCTGCAGCGCTTGCACCTGAATCGCGTTTATCTGTTCTTCCGGCAGGCCACAAGGACAAAAGTAACGGGTGTCATCCGACAAGTACTTGGCTTCATAGTCATACAGTTCACCGGCAACCTCTATTCTTACCAGCGGCAGCACGGTTTCGCCGATTATCGCGGCCGTCAATTCGATACCATCGATAAACGCCTCAGCCAGCACCAGCGAATCATGTTCCGCAGCCTTACGATAGGCTTCCGCCAGGTCATCCACATGTTTGATCTTACTCAGGCCAATGGTCGAACCTTCACGCGCCGGCTTTACGATCAGCGGCAATCCCAGTGTTTGCAAAACCTGGGCGAAATCGCTTTGTGCATTGAGCAGCAAACTGCGCGGCGAGTTGATACCGACTGCCTGCCACAACAGTTTTGTACGCCATTTATCCATCGCCAGCGCACTGGCCATAACACCGCTGCCGGTATAAGGTATTTTCATTAACTCAAGCGCACCCTGAACTGTACCGTCTTCGCCAAAGCGGCCGTGCAACGCAATATAAGCCCTGTCAAAGTGCTCGTCCGATAACGCAGCCAACTGCTTTTCCCCGGTATCGAATGGATATGCATCCACTCCGCAGCTGCGCAATGCCGCCAGAACAGCCTGCCCGCTCTGCAGAGAAATCTCACGTTCCGCAGAGCGTCCACCCATTAATACCGCTACTTTCCCGAAATCATGTACCGTCATCTATGCGTTACTCCCGGCTTCGCCGATAATGCGGACTTCTTGTATCAGAGCGACACCTGTTTCTTTCTTAACTTTTTCCTGCGCCATCATAATCAAGGCTTCAATATCGGCTGCAGTGGCGCTCCCCATATTGACAATAAAGTTTGCGTGTTTGGTAGAAATCATTGCCCCACCTATATATGTTCCTTTGAGCCCACACACTTCGATCAAACGTGCCGCATGATCGCCCGGTGGATTCCTGAACACCGACCCTGCATTCGGTTTATCAAGTGGCTGACTTTTCACACGCAGCGTCAATAATTGCCTGATTTTTTGTCTTGATACCGTTTCTTCACCCGGTTGCAATTTGAAATACCCACCCGTAAACCACTCCGCTTTCAAAGCGTCATCCACTGCGGCTTTTCTCTGCACACTGCGGTAATCAATCACATATGCTTCAGACAGCCGCTCGAACAACGCACCACCGTGGTTAATCACCTGAACCTTTTCAACAACTTCCCAGGTTTCACAACCATAACACCCTGCATTCATCGCCAATGCGCCGCCTGTTGTTCCCGGAATGCCCGCCAGAAATTCCGCACCAGCCAAATGGTGCATGGCAGCAAACCGCGCTACTTTAGCGCATGCCACTCCGGCACCCGCATATATCAATCCACCAGACCGATTCATCCGTACCAGCCTCAAGTCATTTAATCTGGCATGCACTGCAATCACAGTGCCCGCTAGTCCACCATCTCTGACCAGCAGATTGCTGCCTAAGCCGACCATATAGACAGGTTCTTCGACTGGCAGGCTTTGCAAAAAAACACTCAGATCTCTCAGATCAGCCGGAATATAGTAGCGTCGCGCAACGCCGCCTGTACGCCATGATGTATGCCGGCTCATGGGTTCGTCTATCCGCATTTCTCCACGCATGCCTTTCATATTCGTCTCACCGGCAATGTAACCAGTCAAGCGACAGACATGCTTTCTGTCCAAATGAGATTCCGCTCGTATCACACGCGCTCCTTCCAGGCTGTCTCAAATCTAATCATTCATTAATAATCATTAATTTCTGTTGCTTTTTTACAATCTCCGGCGCAACACCGGCTACTGAACCCGCTCCCATGACCAGCACCACATCGTTGTTTTCCACCGCATCCGGGATAGCCGCTATCAAATCTTCTATGGTCTTGGCATAAATTGGTTCAACCTTTCCTTTTACACGCACCGCCCTTGCCAGCGACTTACTGTCTGCAGCCACCACCGGATCTTCGCCTGCCGGATAGACATCAGTCAGCAGCAGTACATCCGTTTGCGAAAGCACCTTAACAAAATCTTCAAACAGATCGCGTGTTCTTGAGTAACGATGCGGCTGAAATGCCAGCACCAGGCGCCGGCCAGGGAAAGCACCCCGCGCCGCACTCATCGTCGCAGCGAGCTCTGCCGGATGATGGCCGTAATCATCAACCAGCATAAAACTGCGCTGATTGGATAACCGGATTTCTCCATATTGCTGAAAACGCCGCTCGACGCCTTTGAACTCAGCTAATGCCTTGATAATCGCGGCATCCGGCGCGCCGATTTCGTTAGCCACCGCAATAGCGGCCAGCGCATTCTGTATGTTATGCAACCCGGGCAGATTCAAAACAATGGGTAATCTACGCGCAGAACCATTCACGCCGATCAAGGCAGTGAAATACATTCGACCGTGGTGATGCTGGATATCCAGCGCGCGCACCTGTGCGTCCTCGGAAAGCCCATACGTTGTAATAGGTTTCGTAATATCAGGCATGAGTTCGCGCACATTGGCATCGTCAATACAAAGCATTGCCATGCCATAAAAAGGCAGATGCTGTACAAATTCAACGAATGTCTGCTTCAGACGATTAAAATCATGGCCGTATGTTTCCATATGATCTGCATCGACATTGGTGACCACCGTCAGAACAGGTTGCAGGTACAAAAAAGAGGCATCGGATTCATCGGCTTCCACCACGATAAACTCTCCACCTCCCAGTTTGGCATGGCAACCGGCAGCTTCCAGCCTGCCACCAATCACAAACGTCGGATCCATATCCGCTGCGGCCAAGATACTGGCTACCAGACTGGTCGTGGTTGTCTTGCCATGCGTACCCGCGATTGCGATACCGCGCCGCAGACGCAGTAATTCCGCCAGCATTAGTGCACGTGGAACGACAGGAATATTTTTCTCATGCGCGGCCATTACTTCCGGGTTATCTGGCTTGACAGCGGTTGAAGTCACCACCACATCGGCTCCTGTGATTTGCGCACGCGTGTGGCCGGCATAAACGGTAATGCCCAAGTTTCTTAAACGTTGAGCCACCCAATTATCCGATAAGTCCGAGCCGCTGATTTGGTATTTGAGATTCAACAATACCTCGGCAATACCGCTCATACCGGAGCCACAGATACCTACAAAATGAATATGTTTAACTTTGTGCTTCATGTTTACACTCCACTCACCTCAATACATACTTCCGCAACCCGCCGGGTAGCGTCTGGCATCGCCCGCTGACGCGCAGCGATTGCCATCGCCAACAATTTCTCGCGTGTCAAACCAGATAAAATTTTCATCAAGTTATCGGGATTTAAGTCGCGCTGCGGCAGTAAAATCGCTGCCTGATAAGCGCTTAAGAATTGCGCATTGCCCGTTTGGTGGTCATCAACCGCATGAGGATAAGGCACCAGAATACTCGCCACCCCCCCAGCCGCCAGTTCCGACACCGTCAACGCGCCTGCTCTACATAGCACCAGATCGCAAGCGGCATATTGTCCAGCCATATCATCAATAAATGCTTTCAATTCCGCGGTCACACCCAGATCCGCATAACTGCTGCGCAATGCATCCAGATTTTTCTTCCCCGCCTGATGCACGACGACCGGACGTTGATTTTCAGGTATATTTTTCAAGGCTTGCGGCACTACCGTGTTCAAAACCTGCGCACCCAGACTACCGCCAACCACCAGTAACCGCAAAGGCCCGCTCCGTCCGGAGAATCGCTTCTCGGGTGCCTCCAGTTGCGCAATTTCAGTACGCACGGGATTACCTGAGAAAATGACTTTAGTCTGATCCGCATTAACCGCATCCGGAAAACCCATCAGCACTTTGTCCGCCAGCTTTGCCAATATTTTATTGGTAAGACCCGGCACAGAATTCTGTTCATGGATAACCAAAGGTGTATTCAGTAAAGAAGCCATCATGCCACCCGGAAAAGCAGGATATCCGCCCATACCCAACACCACATCTGGCCTCACGCGCCGCAGCACCTGCAAACTTTGTGCAAAAGCTCTCAATAACCTGAATGGCAGCGCAAGCCAGGTCATCACCTGTTTTCCCCGCAATCCGGTAAATTCAATTGACTCCATGGCGTACCCATGTTTTTCAACCAGATCGCTCTCCATGCCCGTCTTCGTGCCCAGCCAGACAACCCGCCAGTCAAGGTGTTTCAGGTAATCAGCGACAGCCAGCCCTGGAAAAACATGTCCACCGGTACCACCCGCCATAACCAGTATGGTTCGTGTTATCGCACCCGTCTCTGTTTTCATGTTGGCCGCATTTTGATTGTTCAAAAAGATGCCCCCCGTAACCGCTGACGGTTTTCCCAGTCAATGCGCATTAAAATGGCCAGTGCGAAACAAACCGCCGTGATGCTGCTGCCACCAAAACTCATCAGTGGTAATGTCAATCCTTTGGTTGGCAAAACACCCATATTGACCCCCATATTGATAAGTGCCTGCATTCCTATCCAAACGCCGATTCCCTGAGCGACCAGCGCTGCAAAATGGCATTCAAGTTTGGCGGCCTGACGGCCGATGGCCAACGCGCGCACAACGACAATCGCAAATAAAATGACTACTGTTGCAACACCAATAAATCCCAGTTCTTCAGCTAGCACAGCCAATAAAAAATCGGTATGCGCTTCCGGCAGATAAAATAATTTCTCAACGCTGCCGCCCAATCCAACCCCCAGCCACTCACCACGCCCGAAGGCAATGAGCGCATGACTGAGTTGGTAGCCTTTCCCAAGCGGATCAGCCCAGGGATCCATAAAACCGATAATGCGGTCCAGTCGATAATTGGCGACATAAATCAGTACAAACATGCCAGCCGCCATTAATCCCAACAATCCTGTAAATATTTTTAAATGGACGCCGCCCAGGAATAAGATGGCAATCATTAATGCAGTGATCACCACAGCAGCGCCAAAATCCGGTTGACGCAACAACAAAAAACCTACCGCGGCAATGACAACAAGAAGCGGCAAGAAGCCTTTATAAAAACTGTTCAAATTGCCCGCCCTGCGCACCACGTAGTCAGCTGCGTATATAATCATAAAAAGCTTCATGAATTCAGAAGGCTGCAGGTTCACCACGTACAATGAAATCCACCGTTGACTGCCATTGACTTCGCGTCCAATGCCCGGAATCAGCACCAGCACCAGCAATAGCATTCCGATTAAAAACAGGAAAATGGCATATTTCTGCCATAGATGAACAGGCACCTGAAAAGCCGCAAGTCCCAACAATATGCCCAGTACAAGATAAATAACATGGCGGATCAAATAATAGCTTGAATTATTGGCGCCGAACTGCGCCTCGGCAATGGCTATCGATGCAGAATAAACCATTACCAATCCGATACTCAGCAAAAACAAGACAGACCAGATCAGCACCTGGTCAAAATCAGGCATACTGCTTGTGTTTGTATTGTCTGTTTGATAAATCATCTGCTAATGTTCTTTCTTTCCAACACTAAAAAATCCCGCTTCAATATCTTTAACCGCCGCTATAAAAACCTCTGCGCGGTGCATATAATTTCTGAACATATCGAAACTGGCGCATGCCGGTGACAACAGCACCACATCATCTTTCTGAGCAACCAAGAAACTCTGTTGTATCGCTTCATCCATGGTTTCGGCAAAAAAAACCAGCACACCGCAACCATCCAATGCCGCGGCTATCTGACCTGCATCGCGGCCGAGCAAAACAACGGCACGCGTACTTTCGGCAACCGCCTCTCGTAATGCAGAAAAATCCTGACCTTTACCATCGCCACCCGCAATTAAAACCACATTTTGTTGCAACCCCTTGAGTGCGGCGACCGTTGCCCCGACATTGGTGCTCTTTGAGTCATTGATAAAAGTCACATCATTAAAAGCCGCGACTTTTTCCATCCGGTGCGGCAATCCCTGGAATTCACGCAAAGCGGATAACAACGGCTCAATGGG
>DOOY01000101.1 GCA_003514765.1 Nitrosomonas sp.
ACTATGGATGTTAATACAGGCGGATTTATCGGGGTACGGAATTTTGATGACACTATTTTCAAAACAAATCTGGAAGCGGCCCAGGTAATAGCTCGACAGCTTCGTTTACGTAATATTGGCGGAATTATTATTGTCGACTTTATTGATATGGATTCCGAGGAACATAAGAATGCGGTACTAAAAGAATTCAAAAAAGCGCTTTCAAAAGATCGCACGCGTATGACTGTCAATGGCTTTAGCACACTTGGACTTGTTGAAATGACACGTAAACGCATGCGCGAAAGCCTATCGCATATTTTATGCGAAGCCTGCCCGACATGCGGTGGACGTGGAGAAATCAGAACTGCTCAAACTATTTGCTATGAAATTCTCCGTGAATTATTACGTGAATCACGGCAGTTCAACGCTAACGAATTTCGTATTCTCGCATCGCAACAAGTCGTCGATCTGTTTCTTGACGAAGAATCCCAAAGCCTTGCTCAGCTTGGCGATTTTATCGCCAGGCCAATCAGTCTTCAGGTTGAAGAGTCTTACACACAAGAACAATATGATGTGATTATCATGTGAAACCAGAGGATAAATCCAACAAATGAGTTAGGTTTTTCAGGTACTAAAATCAAAAACCAAGACTCGCCAGAAGATCGTCCACCTGATCCTGGTTGCTGACTGTATCGGGATTTTTTTCCGGGTTTACAACCGGTCCGTTCATGAGACTGTTATCTTCTGCAACCTGTGTATTAGAAAATGTTTGCCTGTTTTCATGGTGAACATTTGCCAATAAAAGTTGTACAAGATCATGCTCAAGCCTCTGAACCATATGTGTGACTTTTTTAATAACTTGACCCGTTAAATCCTGGAAATCCTGCGCCATCATGATCTCCATTAACTGTGCATTTGTAGCTTCGGCCTGTTCTGGCACCCGGTCAATATAACTGAGTGTCTCAATGAGCAATAATTTGAATTTTTCAGTATCCGGCTGCACCCTCTGTTCTTCAAACGCATATTTCCACTTCTCGGACAGCTGCATTGCTTCCAAAGAAAGTTTCTCTTGTATTGGCATAGCAATCTCTGTTGCGTTTAACGTTCGATCTGCAGCCTGCTCGGTCTTGGCTGCAATATAAGTCAACTTATCTTGCGCTTCCGGTACTTCGGAAGCCAAAGATTCCAATCGCTTGTCATAACCGAGTTCACGCAGACTGTTATGTAAATTGCGCGTTAACTGACCTACCTGATCAATAATTTTTTTATCGGCATCTAAATTTTTTGCATTTACTTCCGGCAATATTTCTTCTGAAACGTTTTCGACAGCTGAATTTAGCAATGCTGTTTCATTTCTCGAGGCAACTACAACCATAGTGTTTTGCGACATACTTTCATCTAAGCCTGAATCCGCTGTTGCAACTGCTGCCGTATCAGTCAGTTTCACAACTGTTTCCCGCTCTGTCATGCTAGTCATCTTCTGAGAATCTTGGACATCTTGCGTGGCTTTAGTTTGCTGCATATCAATTTTTTCTTGAATAAAAGAATCGGCATCATTCATTTTTTGACTCGGTTGATTAGTTATAAACTGGTCACCAAATTAGTTCATCAGGCTGATACTTTACTTTCCATATTCTGAAAAATTTTATTTAATTTTTCATCAAGTACCGCGGCTGTAAACGGCTTTACGATATAACCACTCGCACCGGCCTGCGCTGCGGCTATAATGTTTTCTTTTTTTGCTTCGGCCGTCACCATTAATACTGGAATCTTGCTTAATTTCTGGTCTGCGCGCACACTTTGCAGCATTGTGAGTCCATCCATATTAGGCATATTCCAGTCAGACACCACGAAATCATAATTGCCGTCTTGAAGTTTACGCAGTGCCACTGCACCGTCCTCAGCTTCATCGACATTTATAAAACCCAATTCTTTCAATAGATTACGTACAATTCTACGCATTGTCGAGAAATCATCTACTACCAAGAATTTCAAATTTTTGTCAGGCATTCTGTTCTCCAAATAAACGCAATTCAAATAAGTACAACTAAAATAAATAATCTCTGAATGAATTAGAACGACGCAGGTCAGATCCAATTATCAACTTAACGGCGAATCATAAAGAAACTTAATTTATTGTCACATAGCGCTATTAAAGGGCTGCAAAATAATTAAGTCCCTATTATTCAGAAACAACATGTGATGAAGTTGGATTTAACTTCTTAGAAAGTAGGTTGGCAGAAACAATGATGCTTCCACCGAGAAGTTCGCGCCACGTTAAAACTTCTTGAGTCAGTATATAGGCTGCTATTGCTGCCACCACTAATTCAAACATTAAAAAAATGATGGCCCGATTAACGAGTATATAAGTAAGACCATACTGCACTACAATACTCAATATAAACATAAGTACGCCAACGGTCAGCAATACCAGCCATGTAGTTAGCTCAATTTCTGAAATAGCCAATGGAGTTGCCAGAATAAAGCTGCAACCGAATCCAACCAGGGTCGCACCCAGCCAAATGGCGATTGATTTTAACTGAATGGAGTGTGACTGGTCTTTGCGAATGAGAACATTAACCAATGCAAACAGAATGCCGCCCAGTAATCCCATCCAGTCGCCATCAGAAGCAGGTAGTGGAACATGTGTCCCCGGCTGCCAAAGCATGACTGCCGCGCCGATGACCGCAAACACCATAACAGCATAACCTTGAGCGCTTAATTGTTCATTCAACAAGAACCTGGAAAACAAAATTGTCCATAGCGGCGCTAGATAAAACAATAAAAGTACACGCACAATCTCGCCAAGAATAACAGCCAGAATATAAGCAATATTCGCCCAACCGGCAAAGAAACATATCCAGAATAACAAATGCGCATTTCCGTTGAAAATATAAGCACGGCGGACATGTTTGCAAAACAGCGCCAACCCCA
>DOOY01000102.1 GCA_003514765.1 Nitrosomonas sp.
TTTCAGCTGCAGATGCGTATGACGGCATATATCGGTTACGGGTGCTAAAACGCCAGGTGGATCATGTCTGGCGCGATGTTGACTGTCTGGTGACACCCACTGCCGGAACTATTTATACGATTCAAGCCATGTTGCATGATCCTGTACTTCTTAACACCCACCTGGGTTATTACACCAATTTCATGAATCTGCTTGATTATACTGCGGTAGCGGTGCCTGCCGGATTTCGAAGCGACGGATTACCTTTTGGAGTAACACTGGCGGCACCGGCGCATCAGGATCATGCGCTTTTGCATCTTGCTTCGCGTATACAGCAAGCGTATCCTTTGCCGCTGGGTGCTACCGGTGTTCGAGATACCGCACCGCAGGCGACTAGAATGTTTATTGATTTAATGCAATCCGATTACACGCGGCTGGCTGTTTGTGGCGCACATTTATCCGGTTTGCCTCTCAATGCGGAACTCACAAAACGCCAAGGAAGATTACTGAAATGTACCCGGACTGCTCCTGATTATAGGCTCTATGCACTTGGTGAAGAAGCATCCAATCGCCCCGGGATGGTACGTGTCGGCGAAAATGAGCAGGGATACGCTATTGAAGTTGAAGTTTGGGAATTGCCCGTATGTGAATTGGGCAGCTTTGTTGCAGGAATACCAAAACCTTTAGGAATAGGCATGGTTACCTTGGTCAGCGGAGAACATGTACAAGGTTTTCTGTGCGAATACTATGCAGTCGCGCATGCAACCGATATCAGTCAATTTGGTGGATGGCGTACATACTTGAAGCAACTGAACGGATAATCTCTTGTGAAGTGGAAAGGGACGCAATAATTGCTTCAGTAAACCTGTTTGCTATCAAAATAAATCTGGATTCAAATAAAATCATAAAAGCAATGATACGGTTTAAGATGCTACACTTTTGCATTTTAAGCAGGTCATTTGACAATGAATGAATCTTCTCTTCCGGTGCTGTCTTTACTTGAAACACGCGTGTTAGGTGTGTTGGCAGAAAAACAGCATACTGTTCCAGATACTTATCCATTAACACTGAATGCACTGGTTGCCGGTTGCAACCAGAAGTCCAGTCGCAATCCGATAATGAATGTTTCTCAAATTGAAGTTCAGGAAGCTATTGATAACTTGAAGTATATGTCGTTTGTGATTGAGACCAGCGGTGGACGTACAGCACGTTTCGCACATAATATAGAGCGTGTATTGAAAATACCGGTGCAGTCAGTCGCATTGGTGACTATGCTCATGCTGCGGGGACCTCAAACAGCCGGGGAATTACGTATTAACAGTGAGCGGTTGCACAAGTTCGCGGATATTTCTTCTGTCGAAGCCTTTCTCGATGAGCTGGCTGAACGAGCGCAAGGTAGTTTGGTGATAAAGCTGCCGCGTCAGTCCGGTTCACGGGAAAATCGATGGGCGCATTTACTGGCTGGCAAGCCTGAAATCAATGAGCATGAACATGCGCCGGTGATGCAAACATATGAGCATACTGAATGTGCCGTATCCGAACAAGATTTTGCAGCGTTGAAATCCAATGTGGTTCGGCTTGAAGCTGAAATGGTTGCGTTGCGAAAAATCGTTGAAGAATTGTCTTCGCAACCGGCTTCACCTCGAAACGGTAATTGAACAAGTCACTAGCAAAGCGCATTTTGAAAATTTTGCCGCGCAGCGTTACGAATACTTGAATCCGCCATTAAAAAACCGTGTTGACTCAGCACAAACATCCCCAGTTTTTACCTGTCGCAGCTTTATTATTTGGTGCTTTTGTATGGGGAGTTATTTGGTACCCTATTCGGCTTTTGGAACAGGCAGGAATCAATGGCGCACTGGCAACCACTATTACTTATTTTATCGCCTTGATAATGGGGTTGGCACTGTTTTACAAACATGTCCGCTATGCCTATATTTTCAACGGAAATGCACATTTGTTATTCTGGATATGTTTCTTTGCCGGTTGGGCGAATATTGCTTATATTCTGGCTGTTATTCTTGGCGAGATTGTGCGTGTACTTTTATTGTTTTATCTGGCGCCACTATGGACGATTTTGTTTTCCAGGTTCTTGTTGAATGAACAATTAAGCACTCAAGGCTATGCTGTTATGGTGTTTGCGGTCATCGGCGCGGCAGTCATGCTGTGGCAACCGGGGACACATGTTCCATTACCTGTTTCTGATGGCGACTGGATGGGATTACTGGGCGGCATTCTGTTCGCATTGGTTAATGTTCTTATTCGTAAAGACCAGTTACACTCCATTCAGTTAAAATCAATCGCCATTTGGCTGGGTGCGACCCTGGTTGGACTCGGTTGCAGCTTTGTTCTGGCAACTCCTTTGGTTATTTCGGAAATTGAGCTAACTATATGGCTGGTTTTGCTGGCCGTTGGCGTGCTTATGTTCATATTAAGCATTGTAGTGCAATATGGTCTTACCCATATACCCGCTAATCGAGCCATCATTTTTTTAATGTTTGAATTAGTGGTAGCAGCAATAGCAGCCTATATACTGACTCAAGAAATCTTAACATGGCGCGAACTTCTCGGTGGAAGCATCATTATTTCTGCCAGCCTACTTTCTAAGAAGTTAAATCCAACTTCATCGCATGTTGTTTCTGAATAATATGGAATTAATTTTTTCGCAGCTCGTTTAATAGTGCTATGTGACAATAAATTAAGTTTCTTTATGATTCGCCGTTAAGTTGATAATTGGATATGACCTATGTCGATCTGATTCACTCAGAGACTATTTATTGTAGTTGTACTTATTTGAATTGCGTTTATTTGGAGAACAGAATGCCTGACAAAAATTTAAAATTCTTGGTAGTAGATGACTTTTCGACAATGCGTAGAATTGTCCGAAATCTATTGAAAGAATTAGGTTTTATAAATGTCGATGAAGCTGAAGACGGCGCAGTGGCACTGCGCAAGCTTCAAGACGGCAATTATGATTTTGTGGTGTCTGACTGGAATATGCCCAATATGGATGGACTCACAATGCTGCAAAGTGTCCGCGCAGATCAGAAATTAAGCAAAATTCCGGTGTTAATGGTGACAGCCGAAGCAAAAAAAGAAAACATTATAGCCGCAGCGCAGGCAGGCGCGAGTGGTTATATCGTAAAGCCGTTTACAGCTGCGGTACTTGATGAAAAATTAAATAAAATTTTTCAGAATATGGAAAGTAAAGTATCAGCCTGATGAACTAATTTGGCAAGCAGTTTATAACAAATCAACCGAGTCGAAAGATGAATAATACCGATTCTTTTATTCAAGAAGAAATTGATATGCAGCATACTAAAACCACGCAAGATGTCCAAGATACTCAGAAGATGGTTAACATTACGGAGCGGGAAACAGTTGTGAAACTGACTGATACGGCAGCAGTTGCAACAGCGGATTCAGGCTTAGATGAAAGTATGTCGCAAAACACTATGGTTGTAGTTGCCTCGAGAAATGAAACAG
>DOOY01000343.1 GCA_003514765.1 Nitrosomonas sp.
GCGCTCATGATCGCGCGTCAATTTGAATCTTTTAATCGCATGTCAACTTTTGTAGTACATGATTTAAAAAACCTGATTTTTCAGCTCTCACTTTTATTGTCAAATGCAGAGAAACATAAAAGCAATCCTGAATTTCAGGAAGATATGATTCAAACGGTTAATCTATCCATTGGCAAAATGAAGCGACTGCTCGAGAAACTGAGCAATGGCAGATCACTGGATGAACCAGATCAAATATCCTTGAATCAATTATTACAAGAAATTGTTGAAAGCAAATCAATTTTTGAACCAAGACCGGTACTTGAAACATCCTCGACTGAATTTTATATTTCGGCTGATCGAACACGCTTGAAGCGTGTCATTAGCCACATTGTGCAAAATGCGATTGAAGCCACCCCGAAAAACGGCTCTGTTAAGATTCGCTCATACCGTCAAAACTCCGAAACTACTATCGAAGTCCAGGATACAGGTCATGGAATGAGTGAAAAGTTTGTTCAGGAACGTCTTTTTAAGCCATTTGAATCTACAAAATCCGCGGGTATGGGCATCGGTGTTTTTGAAAGCAGAGAATATATACAAGAATTAGGTGGAAAAATGAATGTATCAACTCAAGAATCAATCGGCACTACTTTTTATATTACTTTAAAACTGATTGACTCGTCCCATACAAGTAACTGCGCATAAAAATCACTCAAACTATCAATTAAAAGTCAACAAACATGTTTGTTCGAATAAAAGAACCTAGGCGACCAACTGTAGAATCCTAAACAAGTATCTAGAGTTACACTAAAATATTGAGTATGTTGTTGGGATTTTTCACAAGAACAGCGTTCCGCGCTGAAACTGACGAAAAACTATGTTTACGACATTTAGCAGATCATTTAAAAATGTTGAAACGTTGTTAAGGTAGCTGAAAAAGCGGAGTTCATGCATAGAACAAATGACTGTTTATTTGTAACGGCAGCGGCAACTCAGACAAGTAACCGTCTGTTAAATTAATGTCATGCCATAATCGCAAACCTGGCAAGTTTCAACAACCTGTTAATCCGGATTCAAATTTTTCAGGAAAGAAGATCGGCAAATATTTTACTTCGATAATGCAGGAATAATCTACATACAACATATAGAGCAGTACATTTATCAAACTACGGTTCAGAAATCACAAATAGGTAAAAAGTATGTCAGAAAATCGGGAAAAAAAGAAGCTACTGATTATTGAAGATGATCTCGGTTTACAAAAACAACTACGTTGGAATTTTGATAACTATGAAGTGAGCGTAGCATCTGACCGGGAAAGTGCATTAACCAAGGTAAGGCGACACGAACCTGCGGTCATTACCATGGATTTAGGATTGCCTCCCGACCCGGACGGCGCCACCGAAGGGCTTGCAACACTTCAACAAATCCTCGCCATGGCACCAGACACAAAAATAATCGTTCTGACCGGAAATCAGAATCACGCCTATGCATTAAAGGCCATTGAAATGGGTGCATATGACTTTCACCAGAAACCGTTTGATCCGGAAATGTTAAAGTTGGTAGCAGAACGGGCATTCTATTTACATGCAATACAACAAGAAAATCGCCGTTTAAGCCTAACCCAAAGCAATTCTCCAGTTGACGGACTGATAACACGCGATCCCGGATTATTAAAAGCATGCCGCAGCATTGAAAAGATGGCGTCTTCCGATGTTACAGTCATGCTTTTGGGAGAGAGTGGCACAGGCAAGGAAGTATTGGCAAAGGCGTTACATACGCTGAGTGCGCGAAAAAAAAATCGCTTTATTGCCATAAATTGCGCAGCCATTCCTGAAGCGCTATTAGAAAGCGAGTTATTCGGCTATGAAAAAGGTGCTTTTACGGGCGCATCAAAACAGACGCTCGGTAAGATTGAGATGGCAGACGGTGGTACTTTTTTCCTCGATGAGGTTGGCGATTTGCCGTTTCAACTGCAAGCAAAACTCTTGCGCTTCCTTCAGGAGAGAGTTATTGAACGCATTGGCGGGCGTGAAGAAGTACCAGTAGATGTCCGGATTATTTGCGCCACACACCAGGATCTTACTAAACTAATGGAAGAGGGGCGGTTTCGTGAGGATCTTTATTATCGTCTCAGTGAAATTGTAATCACAATCCCTCCACTTAGAGACAGAGTAGGCGATGCGATACTGCTCGCACACCACTTTAAAAATAAGTTTTGCGCCAAGGAAGGAAAAGCAACATTAAACTTCAGTCAAGAAGCATTAGCTGCGATTGAAAAGCATCAGTGGACCGGGAACGTGCGCGAAATGGAAAACTGCGTCAAACGAGCTGTCATCATGGCTGAAGATTCGATTATCACGGCACAAGATTTGGGTCTAAAAACAACTGATACTTCGATAGAACCCTTGAACCTGAAAACGATACGCGAACAAGAAGAATGCAAAGCACTCGTCAAAGCACTTGCAAGAACCGACGGAAATGTTGCTAAAGCAGCTAAACTACTAGGAGTTAGCCGTCCTACGATTTATGATCTAATGAATCGGTGCGGTCTTAGATAGACGTAACACACTTATAGCGTTACGATAACGCAATTTTTAAACATAACAGCATTCTTAACCGTTTTTTAAAGAGAACCAAGATGGTTAATTTAGTTCATCACTTGATTTATCAATCTGCAAATCATACACCAGACGCCGAAGCGTTATCATTCCAGGGTCAGAAAAAAAATTATGAAGATCTTTCCGATGAAATAGAACAATTAGCAACTGGCTTCCTGAGTGTAGGATTAGGCCGCAATGAACGTCTTGCAGTCTATCTGGAAAAACGTCTGGAATCCGTCTGCGCCTTATTTGCAGCCAATGCTGCAGGAGGAGTTTTTGTACCGGTCAATCCGCTTTTGAAGCCCGCGCAGGTCAGTTATATTCTTTTGGACTGCAATGTACGCATTTTAGTTACTTCGGCAGAAAGATTGAAGCTGCTGGCCGAAGTTCTGCCTGCCTGCCATGATCTTCACACCGTGGTCATCGTTGATAGCAAAGAAGATCTTACAAAAATTGCCGGGCTCAATATTGTATCCTGGGAAGATATGCTTTCCGCTCACACGCTACTCAAACCCAGTCGCGTCATTGATGGCGATATGGCCGCCATTCTTTATACCTCGGGCAGCACTGGAAAACCCAAAGGCGTCGT
>DOOY01000092.1:0-1966 GCA_003514765.1 Nitrosomonas sp.
GATGGAGCGCGCTTTGCGCGGCGCGGCGCGGCTTGCCGTTGGCAGCGGCAGTATAAAGACGGTCTTTGAGGATATCCAGATAAAATCCACCCAGGTCTTCAGAACAGAAGTTATGCAGCTTATGTACAACCTGATGAAATTCATATTGATCATAGATTTGCGTGAGCTCTTGCTGGAAAGTCTGGGCATAAGCCAGCATATAACGGTCAATCTCAAGCCAGTCTTCAATTGCCAGCATATCTTTTTCTGCGTTGAAATCAGCCAGATTGGCGAGTAAAAATCGCAGGGTGTTGCGAATACGGCGATAGCTTTCCACTACGCGTTTGAGAATTTCGTCGGAAATAGAGAGTTCGCCGGAATAATCGGTAGACGCGACCCACAAACGCAGAATATCGGCGCCATAAGTGTCCATGACTTTTTGTGGTGCAATGACATTTCCCTTGGATTTACTCATTTTATGGCCGCTGCCGTCTACGACAAAGCCATGCGTGAGTAGTGCCTTGTAAGGTGCATGGCCATCAATGGCGCAACTGGTCAGCAGTGAAGACTGGAACCAGCCGCGATGTTGGTCGGAGCCTTCCAGATATAGATCAGCCGGGTGTTCCAGCTGCACATTGGGTTTGACCACGGTGTCATGTGTTGTGCCTGAATCAAACCAGACATCAAGGGTATCCGAAAGTTTTTGATAATCCTTGGCTTCTTCCCCAAGCAGTTCGGTCTCATCAAGTGAGAACCAGGCTTCTATACCTTGTTTTTCGACTTTCTGGGCAACCTGCTCAAAAAGCTCCAGGGTGCGTGGATGTGGTTTGTGCGTTTCTTTATGTACAAATAACGCCATAGGAACGCCCCAGTTACGCTGGCGGGAAACACACCAGTCAGGGCGGTTTTTAATCATGGCTTCCAGACGCGCTCTTCCCCATGCGGGATAGAAGCGTGTTGTGTCAACAGCCTGCATGGCAAGATCGCGCAGTGTTTTGTGTTGTTTGGAAGTAGCGGCTTTTGGTTGCAGATTCATACCGATAAACCATTGTGGTGTGGAGCGAAAAATAATCGGTGTTTTATGCCGCCAGCAATGTGGATAGCTGTGCTCGATTTTTTCCAGACAAAGGAGATGGTTGCCTGTTTGTAACGCGTCGATGACGACATTGTTCGCTTTCCAGACAAATAAATTTCCGACAAGCGGTTTATCCGCTATAAATTTACCATTGCCATCAACCGGGCTTTCGTTGGGCAGATTATATTGTTGGCCGATAAAATAATCATCCAGACCATGCGCCGGCGCAGTATGTACCAGACCGGTACCGGCTTCCAGAGTGACATGTTTGCCGCAAATAATTGTGACCGCACGATCTTCAAATGGATGTTGTAGACGTAAGTGTTCCAGCGCTTTTCCCTTACATTGGCCTAATGTCGTGCCTGCCAGAGCGTACCGTTCCAGACAGGCTTGTTTGAGTTCCGCTGCCAGTATCAGTATTCCTTGATCAGTTTGGATGAGTTCATAATCAAAATCCGGATGCACGCAAACCGCTTGGTTGGCCGGCAGTGTCCAGGGAGTGGTTGTCCAGATTACCGCCATGATGCTGCTATTGACCGGAATATCGTCGCGATGTATGCCAAAAATTGCTGTTAATTGCTCACAGGCAGCATTTGTATTTGTGTGTTTCACTTCAAAACCCACATCAATCGCCGGTGAAGTTTTGTTTTCATACTCGACTTCTGCTTCTGCTAAAGCGGAACCACAATCAATACACCAGTTAACCGGTTTTTGTCCTTGATAAAGATAGCCGTTCTGATAAATTTTTCCCAGTGCGCGAATGATGCCTGCTTCGGTCTCAAAATTCATGGTGAGATAAGATTGATCCCAATCGCCCAGAACGCCCAAACGGATAAAGTCTGCTTTTTGCCGCGCAACTTGCTCTCCGGCAAAGGCGCGGCAAAGCGCGCGTACTTTGTCGGCGGATAGTTG
>DOOY01000092.1:2173-6960 GCA_003514765.1 Nitrosomonas sp.
GCATCGAATCCTGCCAGTGTTTTGCTCTTAATAATGATGTCCTTAAGAATTTTATTGACGGCATGACCAATATGAATATCGCCGTTTGCATAGGGTGGACCGTCATGTAAGGTGAACTTGGGGCGTCCCTTGCTTACGGCGCGAATTTTTCGGTACAGGTTTTTTTTCTGCCAGGTCGCCAGCATCGTGGGTTCACGTTTGGCAAGATTGCCGCGCATGGGAAAAGGGGTGTCAAGCAAATTAAGTGTATTTTTATAATCCGTCATGAAAATGAAAATGGTTGAAAACGTTGGGATGGGCGCAAATCAAGATATATTCGGCATCCTAATAATATACGAATAAGTATTATCTGTTGCTATTTTATGACATGCTGTTGTTTTTTGTATGAATTATACGGATTTAAAGGTATATAAGAGAAGAAAAAATGAAAATATTTTTTCCTGTCATTTAATTGAGTGCAGGAAGCTTTTTGCCTGTATGACATCTTTATGAATTTGACGAGCGAGTGTATCCAGATCGGGATATTTTTCTTCATCGCGGAGTTTATGGAGAAAATCAACCCGCAAGTGATAACCATAGATAGGCCGGTCAAAATCAAACAAATGGACTTCCAGCGTTGGCTTGCCGTTTTCATGTACGGTAGGTCTGACGCCGAGACTGGCCACACCCGGAAAAGCCAAGAATGGCGTCGACTTGTTCGCGCCGTAAACGTTTACGGCAAAAATGCCGGATAAGGGCGGGCGATTATGTTTGACGTGAATATTCGCGGTCGGAAAGCCGAGTTTTTTTCCTAATTTGTCACCGTTGATAACGCGTCCGCTCATACTGTACGGTCTGCCTAGCAAGCGATGCGCCGTTTGCAAATCGCCATCTTCAAGTGCTTCTCTGATACGGCTGCTTGATACACGTTGGCCGTCTATTAAAAAGCTCGGCATTTCTTCAACTTCAAAACCATGTTGCTTTGATAAAGCCTTTAACATGGTAACATCACCCGCACGGCGCGCGCCGAAACGAAAATCATCGCCTACCAGCAACCATCGAACTGAAAGTTCCTTTTGCAAAAGCTGTGAAATGAATTCTTCAGGGCTGATTTTTGCGAAATCGTAGTTGAAGCGGTATACTCGTATACAATCAACATTTGATTTGGCTAGCTGTTCGAATTTTTCTCTTAAGCTGGTCAATCGAGTAGGTGCTTGATCTGGCGCGAAAAACTCGCGTGGATGCGGTTCAAAAGTCATGGCACAAGCAGCTATTCCGAGTTTGTCTGCTGCGTTTCTCAAACGGCTTAGTATAGCTTGGTGACCTAAATGTACGCCATCAAAATTGCCTATAGTCAGTGCAATGGGCACCTTATTATTTGGTGAAGATTTGCTTCGCCAGATTTGCATGTGAAGTTACCTGAAATTTAATAATTTTAGCTTGATTTTGCCGAATCGGTCTAGATTGTCGCCAAATCATGGCTTATAAACATTTTTTGATTGTGGTTTTTTCCTGCGTCGTTTTGTGTTGCTGCTTTTGTAATAGCAATCATTGCGGCAGTTTATTTATACGCATACCCGCGGAGAATTTATGAATACTTTATCAAGTAAAACTAAACAAGATTATGGATCGGATCCGGTGTCCGTTCGTGAAACAGATCAATATCGCGCTGAATATGTGCACGCATTCGTTCAGAAATGGGATTCATTGATTGACTGGGACGCACGTATTCAATCTGAAGGTTCTTTTTTTATTGATAAACTCAAAGAAAGAGGTTGTCGGCAAGTACTTGATGTCGCAACCGGAACCGGTTTTCATTCAGTGCGGTTACTAGAAGCAGGATTTGAAGTGGTCAGTGCGGACGGTAGTGCTGAAATGCTTTCCAAGGCATTCGCCAATGCACGTTCCCGGGGCCATGTTTTGCGCACTGTTCAGGCAGACTGGCGATGGTTAAACCGGGACGTGCATCAAAAATTTGATGCAATTATTTGTCTGGGTAACTCGTTTACGCATTTGTTTAATGAGAATGACCGCCGTAAAGCGTTAGCTGAGTTTTATGCTGCATTGCGTCATGATGGCGTGCTGATATTGGATCAGCGTAATTATGACG
Source organism: Nitrosomonas sp. (assembly GCA_003514765.1). GTDB lineage: Bacteria > Pseudomonadota > Gammaproteobacteria > Burkholderiales > Nitrosomonadaceae > Nitrosomonas. The sequence continues at coordinate 4,263 of DOOY01000092.1, forward strand.
CATTACTGGATTATGGTTTCTCCAGTACCCATACCTATTATTACTGTGGGACAAATGTTTCGGTAAAACCGGTGCATGTCGACAAGGGCCTGGCGCGATTCGAATACCGTTTTCCCGATAATGATAAATTTCATTTGAATATGTTCCCGCTCAGAAAAAGCTACACAACGCGTTTGATGCAAGAAGTCGGTTTTCAGCAAATAGAAACTTTCGGGGATTTTCAGGAAACTTATCGTGAAAGTGAACCTGATTTCTTTATTCATATCGCAGAGAAAGCCTATCAATCAACTGACGAGTAATAATATGAATTCGAACAAAATACAGTCTGTTGCTGTTAATACGGCGCGCGATTACTACAACAGTGAGGATGCCGATTATTTTTACAGCAAAATATGGGGAGGTGAGGATATTCATATCGGCTTATATGAAATGATTGATGAGCCGATTAGTGTTGCAAGTCAAAGAACGGTGCATACAATGGCAAGTTATTTGCCATCCCTCAATGCTGAAGATGTCGTGCTTGATCTGGGTTCTGGTTATTGTGGTGCCGCCCGTTATCTGGCAAAAACCTATGGTGCGCATGTAAAGGCATTGAATTTGAGCGAGGTGGAGAATCAGCGTGCACGCGAATTGAATTCAGCCGCGCATTTATCTGAAAAAATTCAGGTAATTGACGGTAGCTTTGAAACGCTGCCGTTTGCAACCGGAGATCAGGAAAATGGTTTTGATGTTATCTGGTCGCAAGATGCGATTTTGCACAGCGGGCGCCGCGAACAAGTACTGGCGGAGGCCTTTCGTGTCTTAAAACCGGGCGGTCATTTTGTTTTTACCGATCCCATGCAAGCGGATAATTGTCCGCAAGGGGTGCTGCAGCCGATATTGGATCGCATTCATTTGAGTTCGCTTGGTTCACCCGGCTTTTATCGTCAGGTTGCCGATGGTCTTGGATTTAATGTGGTGAAATTTGATAATTTTACCGATCAGCTGGCCAGGCATTATCAACGTGTTCTCGAAGAGACTGAAAAATATTCGGATGAATTGATCGATAAAATTGATCCGGCTTATATCGAGCGCATGAAAACCGGTTTGGGCTACTGGATAGAAGGCGGTAAGAATGGCTATTTAGCATGGGGAATTTTTTTGCTGCAGAAACCCGAAAACAGATAATTGAATATAAGCCCGTCAGTCGAATTCGAATAAGCGTTTTTACTTCGATCAAGCATGTGGAGATCGGTCAATCAATATTAGATCTGTGCAGTCTGACAAACCAAACAGGCTGGATCCTTGTTCAATTTGACTGTGCGCCAGTTCATGGTGAGTCCGTCCAATAATTGCAACCGGCCATTTAACGTTCCGTTTATATTCAAAAGAATTTTCAAGGTTTCAGCTGCTTGCATGCTGCCGATAATACCCACCAATGGAGAAAAAACGCCCATTACTGCGCAAGGCATATCTTCAGTGTCGCCATCTACTGGATAAAGGCAGTGATAACAAGGATTGTCGGGGTAGCGCAAGTCGAAAACTGAAATCTGAGCTTCAAAACGAACAGCCGCACCCGAAATTAATGGTTTTTGATGTGTAACACACGCTCTATTGATACTATGGCGTGTTGAGAAGTTGTCGCTGGCATCAATCACGGCATCGGCTTTTGCAACAAGCTGCTGTAACTCTGTTTCATGTACAAATTCTGCAATGGATACGACATTGACCTCTGGATTGATGTCGGCAAGTGTGTGCTGAGCGGATTGTGTCTTGAGAAGACCCACCGAAGATGAGCGGTGCATGATTTGACGTTGGAGATTGGTGAGATCGACTTTGTCACCATCACATATGGTAAGCTTACCAATACCGCTTGCAGCCAGATAGATTGCCGCAGGCGAACCCAGTCCACCCGCACCTATAATGAGTACTTGTGATTCAAGCAGTTTTTCCTGGCCTGAGATGTCAATTTCAGGCAGCATGATATGACGACTGTACCGGAGCAACTGCAGGTCATTCAAAACGCAACTGCTCCGGTCGCTCGATAAATTACTTTTTAACTATGGCGCTTAACCATCTGATTTGTCGTCTTTTTTCTCAGGAGATGGGGTGGTGATGCCTTTAAAGTAATTCATGGCTTGAGTGAGTAATTGATCCTCGCTGGAGCCGAATTCAATAGGGCCAGTATTCTTTTTACTCTTTTCATTTTTAGGCTTGCTTGTTGATTTCTGTGCAGCCTTTTCTGTATCAGGTTTTTTTTCACCTTTTTTGCCATTCGCGATATGGCGATTTAGATCTGCTTCGCGCACACGTTGATCGTCGTCGTTTTCGAATTCATCCAGAATATCAGGGGTGATGCCGGTTGCCTGGATGGAATGTCCGTTGGGTGTATAGTAAAGCGCGGTCGTTAGTTTGATTGCAGTGTCATTACCTAATGGCAAGACGGTCTGTACGGATCCCTTACCAAAGGTTTGTGAGCCCATCACGACAGATCGTTTATGATCCTGCAGCGCACCCGCAACAATTTCAGAGGCTGAAGCTGAGCCACCGTTAACCAGCGTAATCATCGGTACTGTTTTTACTTCGGACGGTAAATCATGCAGATAATCTCTGCCATGTCCGCGCAGGTAATACTCAGGATTGGCATGCAATCTCATTTTTGCATCCGCAGTACGGCCTTCAGTGTAAACAACCAGTGCGTTTTTGGGAAGAAAAGCGG
>DOOY01000231.1 GCA_003514765.1 Nitrosomonas sp.
AGCAACTCTCGCGAATACGGCGTTGTCGGTGAATATCAAGGAAAGACTCGATTTTTCCTGCGCTGTGTTTGACCGTGATGGCAATCTGGTGGCCAATGCGCCGCATATGCCCGTTCATCTGGGTAGCATGGGAGAAAGCGTCAAGGCTGTGATTGAAGGTCACCCTGAAATGAAAGCAGGCGATGTTTACGCCATTAATGCACCGTATAACGGCGGTACGCATTTGCCGGATATTACCGTTGTTACGCCGGTATTCGACGAGAAAAATAGTGACATTATCTTCTATGTTGCTTCACGCGGCCATCATGCCGATCTCGGCGGGATTACACCCGGTTCCATGCCGCCGGACAGTACTACGGTGGAAGAAGAGGGTATCTTGTTCGACAATATTCAGATTGTGCGTAACAACCGGTTGTTGCAAACAGAAATTCGCCGGTTATTGGTCAGCAAACCCTATCCTGCGCGCAATCCTGACATGAATATGGCTGATCTCGGCGCGCAGATTGCCGCCAATAAAAAGGGTGTGCAGGAACTCAAACGCATGGTCGATCATTTCGGTCTTGATGTCGTCGAAGCGTATATGCAGCATGTACAGGATAATGCTGAAGAAACCGTGCGCTGCGTGCTCAATGTGCTTTCTGATGGGGAATTTGCGTATGAAATGGACGACGGTTCCATTATCCGCGTGGCGATTCGTATCGATAAAAATGCGCGCAAAGCCCTGGTCGACTTTACCGGTACATCCGCACAACGTCCCAACAACTTCAATGCGCCGCTGCCGGTATGCCGCGCTGCCGTGCTGTATGTTTTTCGCACGCTGGTTAAGGACGAAATCCCACTTAACGCAGGTTGCCTGAAACCCATCGAAATCATCGTGCCCAATGGCTGTATGCTCAATCCCGTTTTTCCTGCGGCTGTAGTGGCCGGGAATGTGGAAACCAGTCAGTGTGTCACCGATGCGCTTTACGGCGCACTTGGCGTAATGGCTGCTGCGCAGGGTACGATGAATAATTTGACCTTCGGCAACGACCGGTACCAGTATTATGAAACCCTTTGCGGTGGTGCAGGTGCGGGACCTGATTTCGACGGCCAGAGTGCTGTGCATACTCACATGACCAATTCACGTCTGACCGATCCGGAAGTGCTAGAGTCGCGTTATCCTGTGTTGGTTGAAAGCTTCTCGATACGCAAAGGTTCCGGCGGCAACGGCTATCATAAAGGTGGCGACGGTGTCATCCGGCGCATTCGTTTTAACGAGAAAATGCACGCCGCGATTTTGTCCAATCATCGCCGGATTGCACCTTTTGGATTGCGGGGCGGTAAGAATGGCATGACAGGCTGTAATCGGGTGGAGCGTCAAAATGCTGTTGTTGAAGCACTGGGGGCCTGCGCCGGTGTACAGCTTGAGCCAGGCGATGTGATGGTCATTGAAACGCCGGGCGGAGGGGGATATGGCAAAGCAATTGATTATAAAAAATAATCCTGTGGCAACGTTTGCATATGGCGGCTGTGGGTATAGAATGATTCAAACGATATTCTGATGTTTATATGCATTTAGACTTTTTGCACTCTGCCCGCCAAGCGATCAACAATGCCTATTTGGCCGATGAAGCAGCATTGGTGCGGGTTTTGCTAACAGAAATGACAGACTATCAGGCAACAGAGATAGTGGATCATGCGCGCCAGTTGCTTATGCAGGTGCGTGAGAACGGAAACCGGTCGCAGCATTCTATTAAGCAATCAATCATTCAGGCGTTTTTGCATGAATACCAGCTAAACAGTGATGAAGGCATTGTACTCATGAGTATTGCAGAAGCATTGTTGCGGATTCCGGATCATGCGACTCAGGACCGGTTTTTGGCAGACCGGATAAATGCGGCTGACTGGCATCAGCATCTCGGGCACAGCGATTCATTACTGGTAAATCTGGCTTCGGATGCGTTGGCGTTGTCCGGGTCGATGGAGCGGCTTCAGCCACAATTGCCACCAGACCATCCTGTACAGTTTCAATCAATGTTTGAAGGTTTGCTCGCGCGTTTGGGGCAACCGGTTATTCGTGCAGCACTCAAACGGGCAATGCGTTTGTTAGGCGAACAGTTTGTGATGGCGGAAACGATTGAAGAGGCCGTCACCAAGTCCGCTGTAGTTACCGGAACCCATTCATGTATACGCTATTCTTTTGACATGCTGGGAGAAGCAGCTGTTACAGCAGCTGACGCCGACCGTTTTTTAAATGCATATATGCACGCGATTGAGCAACTGGCGACGAAAATCCGTGCCGGGAATAATCATGATCTGCATTCCAGGCCAAGTATTTCTGTGAAACTTTCTGCGCTTTATCCACGCTATGAATCATTACAGCACCGGCATGCAGTGCCTGAGCTGACGGCTAAACTGTTGAAACTTGCATTGCATGCACGCGCCGCAGGCATTTCGTTAACTGTTGATGCCGAAGAAAGTGAACGTTTGGAAATGTCATTGGATATTTTTGAGGCCGTTTTCACTCACAAGAGTTTGAATGGATGGCCAGGGCTGGGGCTGGCAGTGCAGGCATATCAGAAGCGAGCGACTTATATTATACGCTGGCTTGCCGCGCTGGCGAAAAGTAAGCAGCGTAGAATTCCCGTGCGGCTCGTCAAGGGCGCCTACTGGGACAGTGAAATCAAGCGCGCGCAGGAAAATGGATTGGCGGGTTACCCTGTGTTTACACGCAAATCGGCTACCGATATCAGTTATTTGGTCTGTGTTCAGTTGTTGATCAGCGAGACGGATTGTTTTTATCCTCAGTTCGCTACCCATAATGCACATACGGTTGCCGCCATTTTGCAGATAGCGCGCAATCACTCAAATTATGAATTGCAGCGTTTGTATGGAATGGGAAAGGCGCTTTATCAGGTTGTTCTGGAACAGCGCAATCATTCTGTTGTTTGTCGGGTATACGCACCTGTAGGCTGTTATCAGGATTTACTGCCTTATCTGGTGCGGCGTTTGCTTGAAAATGGGGCAAATACCTCGTTTATCCACCAAATTGAAAATCCGCATATCGCTGTTGGCGAGGTAATCGGTGATCCGGTGACCACCTGGCGCGATGGCAAGCCTGTGGGATTGTCACTGCCTGATGCGCTTTATGGGGAGCAGCGCCGTAATTCACAGGGGTGCAATCTGGCTGATCCCATGGTGAGGCAACAGTTACACCAGAATTTGGTTGAGCTTGCGGGTATACAGCATCAGGCAATGCCGCTGATCAACGGAAAGACTTATACAGGCAAGACACAAACAATTACCGCACCGTATGATCGCAGCGAAGTGGTTGGGGAAGTTGTCAGTAGTAATCACCAAGCGGTAGTCGATGCAATGGATGCGGCAACATCTGCTTTTAATGACTGGCGTCTCTGCCCGGTCGAGCAACGTGCCGAGTGTTTATTCAAGGCAGCTGATTTGATGGAACAGCAGCGTATGGAGTTGGTAGCGCTGAGTGTGCGCGAAGGAGGGCGCATCATCAAAGATGCGCTGGTGGAAGTACGTGAAGCGGTTGATTTTTGCCGTTATTATGCTGCTTCTGCACTTGAATTGTTTCGGCATCCAATTGATTTGCCAGGGCCTACTGGTGAGGAAAATAATCTTAGGTATTATGGACGTGGTGTTTTTGTGTGTATTAGCCCATGGAATTTTCCAATTGCTATTTTTGCAGGGCAGGTTGCTGCTGCACTGGCAGCCGGCAATACGGTTATCGCTAAGCCGGCGGAAAGTACAGCACTGACAGCCATGGCCTGTGTCCGCATTTTGCATCAGGCCGGCATTCCCGAATCGGTATTACAATTTCTGCCGGGTAAAGGTTCTGAAATCGGCATGCAGTTGCTGGAAGATTTTCGTATTGCCGGGGTTGCTTTTACAGGTTCTACCGCGACTGCACAGCGGATAAACCGACAATTGGCCGGTCATCCGGTTATTGTGCCGTTTGTTGCCGAAACCGGTGGACAGAATTTTATGATTGCCGATACTTCGGCGCACAAAGAGCAGCTGGTGCTGGATGTTATTTTGTCTGCATTCAACAGTGCTGGCCAGCGCTGCTCGGCTTTGCGGGCGTTATTTTTACCGCAGGAGACCGCAGACAAAATTATTGAACTGTTGATCGGTGCAATGCAACAACTACGAATTGATCATCCTGGTAATTATGCTACGGATATCGGCCCGGTTATTAACTGTCCTGCGGCAAAACGGCTTGGACAGCATGTTGAACATATGCGTACGCATGGCGCTATGGTTTATCAATTAACGCCGCTGCCTGATACAACCAGTTTTTCTAAAGGCAGCTTTTTTCCACCCACACTGATCGAAATCAATGACTTACAATATTTGCGGGAAGAAGTATTTGGTCCGGTACTTCATGTTATCCGTTATTCTTCGAGTAATCTGGATGCAGTCATTGATGCCGTCAATGCAACCGGTTATGGATTGACGCTCGGTATTCACAGCCGTGTTCAGAGCACTATTAAAAAAATCCGGCAGCAAGTTAGAGTCGGAAATATTTATATCAACCGCAATATGATCGGTGCAGTGGTGGGTGTGCAACCTTTCGGCGGTATGGGTTTGTCCGGCACTGGACCCAAAGCGGGTGGGCCAGATTATTTGCGCCGTTTTGCCGTCGAACAGACAGTGACCAACAATGTTGCAGCAATCGGCGGCAATACAGGATTGCTTGCGCAAGACTTGCGTTAGGTGAAATTGATGTACTTCTTTCCGGATCGATTATTTTAAGCGTTCTAATTATTTTGGGTTTCTGTTCCATTTAAAGTTTCTTGGAAAAAGGCCGTAAAAAACAACATGATAAAATATTATAAGTCTAGTTATGTTACGGAATAATTTGAAGATTTTATTGGTTGGATATTCAGAAGCTGAAGCTGACTTGCTGTATGCTGATCTGACAAAAATAAATCTCAAAATAAATTATAAAGCGATAGCGGATGTAAAAGATATTCGAGCTGTATTTTATGAAAGTGACTGGCAAGTGCTGATTTGTAATCATACTGAGCATGCCTTTAACTTTATGGATGCACTGGAAATCTGGAAGCAGGCTGGTCGTAATATACCTTTTATAATTTATTCAGATGAAATGGATGAAGAAAAAGCCATTTCTGCGATACGCCATGGCGTGCATGATTATATTTATAAGGGCCATGTTGCCCGACTAGTGCTGGCAATCGAAAGAGAGTTGAAGGATGAAGAAACTAGGCGGGCAAAGCTGCAAGCTGAGAGTAAAATTTATCGGCTGGCTTACTATGATGACTTGACGGGTTTTCCTAAACGTAATTTGTTTTGTGAAAAGGTCACCAGTATTTTATCCAAGGAATCTAATGCAGATAAGCTGGCGGCAGTCTATTTTATAAAGATAGCTCGACTTCCCTATATCAATAGTACCTATGGATATAATATTGGCGACATGTTGATTCAACAACTTTCTTATCGCATGTCGGTTTATGCGAATAGTAAATGCCTTTTGTCCCGAATAGAAAGCAGTAAATTTGCTTTTTTTAATTGTGAAGTAAACAGTTTAGAAGATATCCAGAAGTTTGCAGACCGGATCATGAAAATGGTATCAACACCTATTATGATTAACGGTTTTGAATTTTGCGCCACAATAAATATTGGCGTAAGTGTGTATCCTACTCATAGCAGTAATATTTCAATGCTGTTGGCGATTGCAGAAAA
>DOOY01000201.1 GCA_003514765.1 Nitrosomonas sp.
GTGTTACAGTTATTTATGAACGACTCCTAAGACTGATGTCTGAATGTTTAACGCCATGGCATTACTCTCAGAGCCAGGCCATCATGATCGGCTTTCAATTAACACCAAGTAGACATATTTATGCGTTATCTTAAATTATCCTTATTGATGTTGCTGCGCGACTGGCGTGCTGGTGAATTGTATGTGCTGGTGCTTGCGCTCGTTGTTGCAGTCAGCGGCATGACGACAGTCGGTTTTTTCGCCGATCGCGTTGACAAAACATTATCGCAGGAAAGCAATCAATTGCTGGGAGCGGATTTACTGATTATTTCAACCCGCCCGCTATCTGACCAATACGCGTTTGAAGCACAGCGCCGCGGTCTGAAAACCGCGACAATCACGCAATTTCCCAGCATGGTTTCCAATGGCGATGTCAATCAACTCGTTCAGGTCAAAGCGGTTACAGATGGTTACCCCTTGCGCGGCAAACTTTATCTTGCAGGCACATCCGCCGAGCCGGAAAACCGGGTTGCCACTCAGATACCTTCCCCCGGCACGCTTTGGGTAGACGAAAGAATGTTGGCGCACATGGATCTCAGACGCGGCGATTCGCTGGAAATAGGGGCCATTCAACTCACCGCTGCAGCATTGATTATGCGCGAACCCGATCATTCAGTCGGTTTCATCAATATGGCGCCGCGCGTCATGATTAATGCAGCGGATTTACCCGCTACCAAACTTGTCCAGGAAGGCAGCCGGGTCACCTACCAGTTATTAATCGCGGGTGATTTTACCGTGGTCGAGAATTATCGCAACTGGGCTGAGCAACAAATCACAGCCGTTGAGAGAATCGAAGGTATACGCGATGCAAGACCTGAAATAAAATCAGCACTTGAACGCGCGGAAAAATTCTTGAATCTCGCCGCACTTGTCAGTGTCGTTCTGGCCGCAGCCGCAATTGCGTTGGCGGTGCGCCGCTTTACACAACGTCATCTGGACGGCTGCGCCATTATGCGCAGCATGGGCGCCAGCCAAAGCGGATTATTCAATCTCTACGCATTCTATTTTGTGGTGCTGGGTATTGTTGCCAGTGCCCTAGGCTGTTTGATTGGTTATGCGGCGCAGGAAATTCTGTCTACCTGGCTTTCCGAACTGGCCGATACCACAATGCCGATGCCGACCTGGTTACCTGCCGCACATGGTTTTCTGGTGAGCATGGTATTGCTGCTTGGATTCGCACTCCCCCCCATTCTTAATTTACGCAGTGTTCCGGCGTTACGCGTTTTACGCCGGGACATCGGATTACCTAACACGCATAGTATTACGGGATATCTGCTCGGCCTGATTGCGCTATCGCTGTTGTTTTTGTGGAAAGCCGGCGACCTGCAGTTGGGTTTTTATATCATCGCAGGGTTCGTGACTGCTATTGTAATCTTTGGGCTGATCGGCTGGCTGCTGGTCAAAGCCATGTCCGGCCTGCGGCATCAGGCAGGCGGCGCCTGGCGTTATGGTCTTGCAAATATCCACCGGCGCGCTATTTCCAGTATTGTTCAAGTTGTTTCATTAGGGCTGGGATTTATGGCTTTGCTGGTCTTAACGTTAGTACAGGATGATTTGATTGAAGACTGGCATACAGCGCTGCCACCTGATGCGCCGAACCATTTTTTAGTCAATATCCAACCCGACCAATTGCCGTTGCTGGAAAATTTTTTCAGTCAGTATGATATCGGTCAACCTCCCGTTTTTCCAATGGTGCGTGGACGCCTGGTTGAAATTAACGGTGAAAAGATAACACCGGAAGATTATGACGATCCGCATGCAGCCAACCATATCAGGCGCGATTTTAATTTGTCATGGATGGATGAACTGCCACGTGACAATCAGATTCTCCAGGGCAAATGGTGGCATAACGATGAAAATGACATGGAGGCTGTGCTATCGCTCGAAGAAGGCATTGCCAGAACTTTACGCGTAAAACTCGGCGACCGGTTAACCTACGACATTGCCGGCAGTATATTTTCAGCCAAGATCGCCAGCTTGCGCAAAGTTGAATGGGATTCCTTTCGTGTTAATTTCTTTGTCGTTGCGCCACCCGGTTTTCTGGACAACTACCCGGTCAACTATATCACCAGTTTTTATCTGCCTGCATCTGAGAACAAAATGATACAGGAACTGGTCAGAGAATTTCCAAACATATTGGTTATTGACGTTGCTGCGGTTGTTAAACAGGTACAGGAAATGATTCAGCAAGTATCCCGTGCCATTGAATTTGTTTTTCTTTTCACCTTACTGGCCGGCTTTATTGTACTTTACGCAGCAATTGCGGCCACTCAGGATGAACGCATTTATGAAGCCGCCATTTTTCGCACCCTCGGTGCAAAACGAAAACAGTTGACACGCGCCTGGGCTGCCGAATTTGTCATATTGGGCGGATTAGCCGGGTTGTTTGCGTCTGCAGGTGCCAGTTTACTGGGTTATGGCATCGGCAGTCATGTATTGCATCTGACATATACATTCAATCCTGTGATCTGGATAACCGGGGTATTGACAGGTATCTTTGGCGTATTGATTGCCGGCATGATTGGCACGCGTACAACATTAACGACACCGCCTTTGTTAACCCTACGCAAAATTGGATAGTCGACTTTCGTGACGACAGTACATGTGCCCCTGCCGGGTTCGCACGCAAGCAAGCTCATGTCTTTACCGCCATTGAGTCTGTACATACATATCCCATGGTGCCTGAAAAAATGTCCCTACTGTGACTTTAATTCTCATGCGGTGCGTGGAGAAGACCCCGTGCCTGAAGATGCATATGTATCTGCATTAATACGCGACCTGGAATCCGCCTTACCTAACATCTGGGGGCGGCGATTAACCAGTGTGTTTTTCGGCGGCGGCACACCCAGCCTGTTCAAAGCTGCGTCAATTGAAAAAATACTGACCGCGGTCAGGACGCTACTACCGCTGGAACCAACTGCAGAAATCACACTGGAAGCCAATCCCGGCACTTTCGAAGCGCAAAAGTTTGCCGACTTTCGTGCAGCAGGCATCAACCGTCTCTCCATTGGCATACAAAGCTTTAACCCACAGCATTTGCAGGCTTTAGGACGCGTCCATAATGATCATGAAGCATACAAGGCCGTAGAAATCGCACAGAAACATTTTGACAATATCAATCTCGATTTAATGTATGCGCTGCCCGGCCAAGGTGTAGCCGAAGCGAAAAAAGATATTGAAACAGCCTGTTCCCTGGGTGTTGAACATATATCAGCCTATCATTTAACACTAGAACCCAATACGCTGTTTTATCGTTACCCACCTGCGCTACCGGACGACGAACAGTCTGCTGAAATGCAGAACATCATTGAACAAGTCATGCGCGCGCATCATTATCATCATTACGAAATATCAGCCTTCGCCCAACAACGGCGGTTTTCACAGCATAATCAAAATTACTGGCTATTTGGCGATTACCTCGGTATCGGCGCGGGCGCACACAGCAAAATCAGCTTTGAAAATAAAATTATCCGGCAAATGCGGTATAAACAGCCCAGGGAATATCTTGCGAAAACTGAGAACATCGGTACCACTTCTGCAACATCTGTGCAGACACAGCATACACTGACTCAGGCAGACCGCAGCTTTGAATTTATGATGAACGCACTGCGTTTAACAGATGGTTTTGAAACCGCGTTGTTCCAGGAACGGACAGGCCAGCCGATTACCGCCATCCTTTCGCAGCTGGATCAAGCGGAACAACGCGGATTGTTGTATCGCACTCATCTTCGCATTACACCCACGCAGACAGGCAGACGTTTTTTAAATGATCTGCTGCAGATTTTTTTACCTGAGACCAGATCCTCAATCATTGATAATTAGGAGAAAGGCCTGTGGCCTATGTAAAGCCTGAAGAAATTGTTGAAAATATGTTACAGGCGGGTGCCCATAAAGCGAATTTACCGATAAAAGATTTGTTACTGCGCGGTTCTCTGGCCGGCGCTTTTCTGGGTTATGCCACCACACTGGCTATCCTGGCGACGACGCAAACCGGACTGGGGATTGTGGGTGCGCTCGTGTTTCCGGTCGGGTTTGT
>DOOY01000311.1:0-4492 GCA_003514765.1 Nitrosomonas sp.
CCAACCCTTTCTTTTTCATTTTCCTATGAGCAACCAAAGCGTAATCCTCCATATTTGCATATTTGATAATTCTACTTCATTATTATTTTAGGGCATGGCATGTATAATACGCCTTGAGTAAATAGACAAAACCATACCTAGCGCAAGGTCAAGCATACTGAACGTATAATTAACGCGCAAATAATTTCTTCATTTTTTCAACAAGATTACTACTATCTGTTGCATAATGTTCCCACTTTATTATTTCGTTGACAAAATTTGCCACTTACATCCGTATCACCGCGCATTGCTTCTCGCAATAAATTTTTTAATCGCGCTTGCAAATGAGTTGCGCGCGTCCTGAACCGCTTTTTGCCTTCAGATCGACATCAGTCTTTCGCGCCTGACACAAAACCCTGTAAAATTCAGCTAATCAATCACTATCAAAATAGTCGCAGACCTTCCATGAACACACATACATTTCAGGAAATTATTTTTACCCTGCAACGTTACTGGGATAAGCAGGGTTGCGCAATTCTGCAACCCTATGACATGGAAGTGGGCGCGGGCACCAGCCACACCGCGACTTTCTTACGCGCACTAGGGCCCGAACCATGGAAAGCGGCCTATGTACAACCTTCTCGTCGTCCCAAGGATGGCCGTTATGGCGACAATCCTAACCGGCTACAGCATTATTATCAATTTCAGGTCGTGCTCAAACCTGCACCCAAGAACATTCTGGATTTGTATTTTGACTCGCTGCGTGAACTGGGTTTCGATTTGCAGCAAAATGACGTGCGCCTGGTTGAAGATGACTGGGAAAATCCGACATTAGGTGCCTGGGGTTTGGGGTGGGAAGCCTGGTTAAATGGTATGGAAGTCACACAATTCACTTACTTTCAGCAGGTGGGCGGCATTAACTGTAAACCCATTACCGGTGAAATTACATATGGCCTGGAACGCCTGGCCATGTACCTGCAAGGCGTGGAAAATGTTTATGATCTCGTTTGGACTGAAGGTTTGACATACCGTGATGTCTATCATCAAAATGAAGTGGAACAGTCGGTTTACAATTTCGAGCAGAGCAATCCTGACTATTTATTCAATGCTTTTACCAGTCACGAGACACAAGCACAGCATCTCATCAAGCAACAACTGGCACTGCCTGCCTACGAACAAGTGCTGAAAACTGCCCATACTTTCAACTTGCTCGATGCACGCGGCGCGATTTCAGTCACCGAGCGCGCTGCCTATATCGGCCGCATTCGCAACCTGTCTCGCAATGTAGCGCAAGCTTATTATGCCAGCCGCGAAAATCTCGATCCGCCGTTTCCGATGGCGCCGCGTGAATGGGTCGCACAAATGCCTAAATCCAAACTATCAGCAGAGTCAATCAAAACAACATGAATAGCACGACAACACGAAACTTACTCGTCGAATTGCTGGTGGAAGAATTACCACCCAATTCACTTGAGGATCTGGCAATCAATTTTGCTGATTTGATTGCAACAAGCTTGCTGGATCATGGTCTGATTTCGGAGAACACCAAAAATAAAGCTATTGTCTATGCTACCCCCAGACGTCTGGCTGTACGGATTGCTGATGTTGTGTCACAAGCCGCGGATAAGTCCGTTTCGCAAAAACTCATGCCGGTGAAAGTCGGACTTGATGAAGCCGGACAACCCACGCCGCAGTTACTGAAAAAACTGGCCAGTATGGGTGCGAATGCTTCTGTTGTGCCTCAGCTTAAATATGTTCAGGACGGCAAGACTGAAACATTATTTCTGGATAGTGTTGTTACCGGCATACGGTTGACAGAAGGCATGCAGAATATACTCGATATAGCCATCAATGCATTGCCGATTCCAAAAGTAATGACGTATCAACTGTCTGATGGCTGGGAAAGTGTTAGTTTTGTTCGTCCTGCACATAGCCTCGTAGTGCTTTATGGTACTGATGTCATACCGGTACAGGCATTGGGATTGCGCTCCGGGCGAGAAACCCAGGGACACCGCTTCGAAGCCAAAAACAAAACCATTCAGATAAAAGATGCCGACAGTTACCCGCAACAACTCATGGAAGAAGGCGCCGTAATCTCTGGTTTTGATAAGCGCCAGGCCGAAATCATGCGTCAGTTGACTGCTGCGGCTGCGCGGGAAAATCTTACATTGCTGCATGATAATGCCTTGCTTAATGAAGTCACCGCATTGGTTGAGTTGCCCAATGTACTGGTCGGCCAGTTTGAGCCTGAATTTCTTGAAGTGCCGCAGGAATGCCTGATTCTGACCATGAAAGCCAATCAGAAATATTTCCCGCTGATGGATGCCGGTGGAAAACTGGCGAACAAATTTTTACTGGTTTCCAATATCCGGCCAGCCGATCCCAGCCTGATAATCACCGGCAATGAACGAGTCGTGCGTTCACGTCTGGCCGATGCCAAATTTTTCTTTGATCAGGATCGCAAAAAAACGCTGGAATCCAGACTTCCCGGATTGGATCAAGTGGTTTACCACAACAAGCTCGGCACACAGGGAGAGCGCATTCAGCGGGTCCGCGTCATTGCCCGGTCAATCGCTTTACTGCTGGGTGGCGAAAAACTCGCAGATGAAGCCGGCATGGCGACGCTGTTATGCAAAACAGATCTGCTCACCGAAATGGTCGGAGAATTTCCTGAATTGCAGGGCATTATGGGCCATTATTACGCCCTACATGACGGGCACAGCGAAGCCATTGCGCATGCCATTGAAGACCATTACAAGCCGCGCTTCGCCGGCGATGCATTGCCACGCAACACCGTTGGCATTTGCGTCGCATTGGCAGATAAACTTGAAACACTGACCGGATTATTCAGCATCAATCAAATTCCGACAGGCGACAAAGACCCGTTTGCATTACGCCGCCATGCATTGGGCGTGATTCGTATGTTGATCGAAAAAGAACTGCCCTTATCACTGGATTTTCTGCTTAAAGAAGCCAGACTGGCGTTTGACGACAAGTATTCGAAAACAGCGTGCTCACCATTGCAGTTTATTTATGATCGTTTATCCGGTATCTTGCGCGAGCAAGGCTATCACATTAAGGAAATCGACGCCGTGTTAAGTCAATCACCAAAAATATTGATGGATATCCCCAAAAGGCTCGAAGCCGTGCGCGCGTTTGAAAAGTTACCCGAAGCAGCCAGTCTGGCAGCCGCCAACAAGCGCGTGCATAACATTCTGGAAAAAAGCGCGGGCAACAGTGAAACGACACATACCGCCATCAATACCGATTTGCTCAAAGAGCCTGCTGAAGCCGCGCTTTTTGAGACGCTTCAAAGTGTGAAATCGCAGGCGGATAGCGCATTTGAATCCGGTCATTATACGCAGTCATTGCAAGCATTGGCTGCACTCAGGGGACCGATTGATACATTCTTCGACAACGTCATGGTCAATACCGACAATGCAGATTTACGTACCAACCGGCTTTGTTTACTCAAATTGATGCACCAGTCCATGAACCGCGTAGCCGATTTATCCAAACTGGCCGGTTGATATGAAACTCGTTATTCTTGATCATAATGGCGTCATTAATCAGAGCAGCGAAGTCTTCATCAAGACACCCGCTGAATGGCAACCCATCCCCGGCAGCATGGAAGCCATCGCCCGGCTGACGCATTCCGGTTATCGTATCGTCACCGCCACCAATCAATCCGGCATCGGGCGCGGCTTACTCGACATGGTGACTTTCAACGCGATAAATGCAAAAATGTACAAAGCTGTTGCGCAAGCGGGCGGACGCATTGATTCCATTTTTTTCTGCCCGCATACCGGCACTGACAAGTGTAACTGCCGCAAACCTAAAACCGGCATGTTCGAAGAAATCATGCAGCGTTACGGCACGGATTTAAAAAACGTACCCGCGATTGGCGATGCCTTACGCGATTTACAGGCAGCCGAAGCCGTTGGCGCATTGCCGATTCTACTGTTGACCGGCAAAGGAACAATCACCCAGGAACAGAACGAACTGCCGCCACGCACATTGGTTTTTGACGATTTATCCGCTGCAGTTAACGCCATAGTGGGGGGGCATGCTTAATGGCGGCTTTTCTACGCTCTACACTCTATATGTTGTTACTTGTCATCATCACGCCGCCTTATGCGGTTTTTACGTTAGCCTGTTTCCCGCTCTCTCCGCATGCACGTTACCGGGTGACGTCAACCTGGACGCATATCATATTGTTTCTGTTGCACCATATCTGCGGTTTGCGTTACCGGATTCTGGGTGCGGAAAATATTCCGAAAACACCGAGCATTGTATTATCCAAACACCAATCCGCTTGGGAAACACTCGCTTTCCAAAAGATTTTTCCGCCACAGGTATGGGTGTTAAAAAAAGAACTCTTGCGCATACCATTTTTTGGCTGGGGACTGGCCATGACCAGCCCCATCGCCATTGACCGCAGCGCAGGCAGAAGCGCGCTTGATCAGGTTGTGGAACAAGGTCAAGATCGTCTGAATAATGGATTCTGGGTGGT
>DOOY01000311.1:4703-5825 GCA_003514765.1 Nitrosomonas sp.
ACTTCAGTGGTGCCGGTCGCACATAACGCGGGCGAATTCTGGCCCAGAAACGCCTTTATCAAAAAACCCGGTACCATCACCGTCAGTATTGGCAAACCGATTGATCCGACCGGCATGGAAGCCAATGCACTGAATGCGCTAATCGAAAACTGGATTGAAACCGAAGTGGTGCGCATCAGCCAACGAAAACCGGCTGAACAAGTCATCGATACCGGCACTGATAGCAACAACGCATAAACATGTTGTGCCAAACCCACCTGGCAGGTAAAAAAATCGACTATGAACTCAAACGCAGCCAGCGAAGATCAATCGGTCTGAAAATCAGTCACCTGGGGCTGCAAGTCAGCGCTCCATTCGGCCTGCCCATCACTGAAGTCGACTCCGTGCTGCACAATAAAGCCGATTGGATACTCAAAAAGCTCGCAATATGGCAAAACAAAACGCCGTTGAATTCCGCTGGCACAGAACATATCAATGGGCTATATCCCTTGCTGGGCGTCTTCTGGAAACCTGCACTATCGGCATGTGGACAAATTCAAATGACCCCTGCGCATGACAATGGTGCCCTCATGCCGTCAGGCTTTGATACACTTTTCACGCCCGAACAAACCCGGAAATGGATTATGGCCTGGTACCATCAGCAAGCCATCACCTGCTTCAGCGAACGCATCACGCTTTATGCAAACAAACTGAATGTCCCCAAACCACCCTTTAAATTATCGCAGGCCAGAACACGCTGGGGCAGCTGCAACAGCCGCGGCATTATCAGGCTGAACTGGTGCTTGATCCAAATGCCGTTGCACCTGGTCGATTATGTCGTCACACATGAGCTCTGCCATTTGATTGAAATGAATCATTCACGCGCATTCTGGATTCTGGTTGAAAGTGTTTATCCGGATTATCTGCGGGCACGCAGGGAATTGAAGGCCTATAAGTTCAATCACCCAGTTACTGCAATCTGACACAATTAACCCAGAAAATTGTATTTATTATACGAATCCAAGATAGACATATTAAATCCGTCAGATATTTTCTAACGGCAGAGAATTCTGATTCATCGCAGCAAATTTTTCGATCAAAGCTGCAACCGGCATGCCGGTTCCTACAAAATATCCCTGCACA
>DOOY01000055.1:0-2523 GCA_003514765.1 Nitrosomonas sp.
AATACTAATTTGCGACATTAGGCGTCCATTCTTCAATCAGTCTATGGATTTCCGCAGCATCTTTGCTGTTTAAGATACTTTCACGAAAATGCTTGTCACTAAACATCTGCGCCAATTCGCTTAGGATTTGCAAATGCCGGTCGGTTGCTTTCTCTGGAACCAGTAAAATACAGGCAATGTTGACCGGTTGTCCGTCAGGTGCGTCAAACGGAATGGCTTCCTTCATTCTGACAAGCACAGCGACTGCTTCACGGAGTCCTTTAATACGTCCGTGCGGTATGGCAACACCCTGACCTAGGCCTGTGGAACCCAGTTTTTCGCGTGCAAATAAGCTGTCAAATACTTGACTGCGCGCAATTTGAATTGTGTTTTCAAACAACAGGCCTGCTTGTTCAAATACACGTTTTTTGCTTGCCACGTCCAGATCAACGATGACGTTAGACTGTGGTAATAGTTGTGAAATAAGATTCATGAATTTTTCTTAAAATAACGAGATTTTGGATTTCCATGTGCCTTGAATTTGATTATTCAAATTCTTGATCTTTCAAGGCGCCATGATTTCTTTTTTCAAGGTTTTTTTCTTTATGCTTTAAAACCTGGCGGTCGAGTTTGTCGATCAAACTGTCGATTGATGCATACATATCGGTACCATTAGCTTCGACAAATATATCTTTACCCCGAATATGTAAATTAGCTTCTGCTTTTTGTTTATGTTTTTCAACGGATAAAATGACACTAACCTCAATAACATGATCAAAATGGCGCGTAATCTTGCTGATTTTTGAATTGACATAGTCGCGCATAGCTGGCGTTACTTCTACATGGTTTCCAGTTAGTTTTAGATTCATGTTGTTTCCTTTAGATTGTTAAAATGTTTTGCGAAGATTTGCTGGCGGTATGTGCATAGATTCCCGATATTTGGCAATTGTTCTGCGTGCTACTACGATGCCTTGTTCTTCCAGGATGTTCGCAATCTTGTTGTCGCTAAGTGGTTTCTTAGCATTTTCTTTTTGAATAAGTTGTTTGATTAACGCGCGAATCGCGGTTGCCGAGCATGCGCCACCTGTATCAGTAGCGACATGACTGCCGAAAAAATATTTGAGTTCGAGAATGCCGCGCGGAGTGCGCATGAATTTCTGAGTGGTTACGCGCGATACCGTCGATTCATGTAACCCTAAGGATTCTGCGATCTCACGCAATACGAGCGGCCTCATGGCAATTTCACCATGTTCAAAAAACTGCTGTTGTCGTTCCACGATAGCATTCGATACGTTTAAAATGGTACTTGAGCGTTGCTGAAGATTCTTTATGAGCCATTTGGCTTCGGTTAATTGGGCAGATAGACCTTGTGATGATTCTTCATGTTTTTGTTTAAGGATGTTTGCATAAAAATGGTTAATGTTTAGCCGCGGTACTGCGTCCATATTTAAGGTGGCGACCCAGGCACCATTCACCTTGCTGACAATAATGTCAGGAATGATGTATCGTATATCGGCATTATTGAAATCTGAACCGGGTTTGGGATTCAGATTGGTAATCAATTTCTGTATCGCACGCAAACTCTGATCGTCACATTTTAAGAGTCTTTTAATCAGCGCAAAATCGTGAGATGCCAGCACATCTAAATATTGCGCCACAATTTCAAGCGCCTGACTTAAATGTGGCGTATTTTTAGGTAAGTTTTGTAATTGTAGTAAAAGACATTCTTGCAGATTGCGTGCGCCAACGCCAGGCGGGTCCAGATGCTGTAGATACGTGAGCGCCTGATTAAGGTCATCAATGTTGATGCCTAATTCGGTTGGCAGCATTTCTAATAATTCATTCAGATCCTGTATTAAATAACCGTCGTCGTCCAGACTGTCAATGAGGAGGCTGGTAATCTTTTTCTCTCTTTCCGATACCTGGCTGAGTGATATCTGTTGATTAAGATATTCTCTGAGGCTGAGTGGCTCAGCAGCTATTTGCGGTAATTCATGTTCTTCATTGTATGTATTGCTGGAATAACTGCTTCCCTCAGACCAATCAAGGTTGTAATCCTGATCAGTTTGAACGGTCTGCTTTTCATCTGTTGCGGTGCCCGGCTGTGATTCATTTTTAGTTTCATCTGAATCAAATGATTTTGCATTCCAGCCTTCATTCAATTCCAATAATGGATTTTCCTGAATAATACGCTCTATCTCCTGGTTCAGTTCAAGCGTTGACAATTGCAATAATCGTATCGATTGTTGCAATTGTGGCGTAAGATTTAGTTGTTGTGATAATTTTAATTGGAGCGATGGTTTCATAGTTTCAAGAAACAGCCGGTTTGTTGACTAAAGTAAAAGATATAAGTATTACTTATCACAACTGAAAGTGCTCTCCCAAATAAACCTTTCTTACATGCTCATTATAAATGATTTCATCTGGCTTGCCTTGTGCTAATACTTTCCCGTCGCTGATGATATAAGCACGATCACAGATGCCTAACGTTTCACGAACATTGTGGTCGGTAATTAAAACACCGATATTTCGTTCTTTGAGGAA
>DOOY01000055.1:2716-8257 GCA_003514765.1 Nitrosomonas sp.
GAAGCAAGTGCGCGCGCAATTTCTACCCGTCTGCGCTCTCCACCCGACAGACTGACAGCAGGGCTGTTACGAATATGACTGATATGCAAATCATGTAACAAATCATCCAGTTGCTGTTGTAACTCATCATCATTCAAATGATGTAATTCCAGAATAGCGAGAATGTTTTCTTCGACAGAAAGCCGTTTGAATATAGAGGCCTCCTGTGGCAGATAACTGAGACCCAGATGCGCTCTTTTGTGTATCGGAAGTTGACTTAAGCTGCGGTCGTCCAGATAAATATTTCCATTGTCCAGCGGCACCAAACCGACCACCATGTAAAAACAGGTTGTTTTCCCGGCACCGTTGGGTCCCAGCAAACCGATCACTTCGCCACTGTTCAATGAAAAGGAGACGTCATGAACCACTGTACGTGATTTGTAGCGTTTTTTTAAATTCTCGGCTTTTAATATACTCATGGATACTTGTATATATTCGGGCGCTTATTCTGGAGGTGGCGTATCTGACTCGGTTTCCTCAGATAGGGTTTTGGGTTGAATAATAATACGTACCCGATTGTCAGTATCCGTTTCTACACCGCGTTCATTACTGCCAATAACCTGAAAAAATTCGCTATTCATATTGTAAGAAATATAGTCCCCATTGACTTCGTCCTGACCTCGTTTCAGGCGGGCTTGTCTAAACAATTCAATTTTGTTTGTTTTACTGTCATATTCGGCGCGTTTGCTCCAACCTTCAATATATTCATCCACACCATCGCGTTTTTGACGAAAACTGACCAGGTTGCCCGTGGCGGTAGCAAAGCGGAATCCATTAATATCTTCTTTCATGATGACTTTATCGGCATGAATGCGCAATGTGCCTTGTGTCAGTATGACATTGCCGGTAAAAATGCTGACACGGGTGGAATCTTTACGATTAATATCTTCAACGGTAGCGCGATCGGCTTCAAGATGAATCGGTTTGTCACGATCGGCGCGTTCCGCCAGCGCATTGAACGAAAAAATTGAAAAAAAACAGATAATGAAAAAATATTTCATAAATTTCAAAATTATCGATCAACGGCGCGTACACGCGACAAAAGTTCGATCATACCTGTCTGATTATCCAGTTGCAGGCCTGTTGCATGGATAGTCGTATTCATTCTCGAGATTGTTACATTTTTATCTGTTTTAGCCATGTCTTCATCCGGAATAAGATGGAGCGTATCTGTTTTCATTGTTATTTTTCCTTTATTATCATCATCTCCTCTCATAACGGTAACATTACCATTTAGAAAGATATCTTCACCATTACCGTGTATTTCGGCATGATCGGCATATACACGGAAAGGGGGCTTTTCCGGCTTGGTATTAATAAAATAAACTTGCTCCAGTTGCGTGAGATCCTGACTCAGGTAATGAAACATTTTTTTTGCATGGAAAACGCGGTGGACCGTGTTGTTATGATCAATACGCAGACCGGAAAGGTCTTCGATTATATAATCGGGCAACTGGAGAAAATCGGTGCCTGTTTCCGTTGACAGCGGCTTGGTTACTTTGTCAAGCCAAAAAGTCAGTGCACCTAAACCGATAAATAGAATGAAATAGAAATTGAAGTATGAACGTCGAAACATGAGAATGTAAATTCAGAAGACTATTGTCATAAAATTTTATAAAGATTATGTGGTTTGTTATGCGGTTTAGGTCCGAATTTAGAGTTTACTGGTTTGAGAGGGCGGAAAAGCACGCATGGCTCATTTAAAATACAAGATAAATCAAATGAGAATTATATCAGAACTTACTTCTACAATCGCATGTCCTTAAGGATAGATAAGTATCCTTTATCTTGGTTTAAAGTTGAGAAGCTGTAGCTTGGATTCGCTGATTGACGCGAACCACCTGCAGGGAGGCTGGATGAGTCGGCTTTTTTCAAATAAAAAATTCGACGTCACGTTTGAATCCGTTTTTTACTATGGTAATGTGCGGATTTTGATTGTTAACAAATTGGATAAAATAGAAATTGATAATGCAAGCAGAAGCAATTAATTTTGAAAGTTTTGACGACATGCAGGATGAAGCATGTGCGCAGCGTATTGAGGAAGCAAAGCGCATTTTAGGGAAACGTACGGTTATTTTGGCGCATCATTATCAGCGCGCGGATGTATACCGCCATGCCGATCTGACAGGCGATTCTTTAAAGCTTGCCTATCAGGCCGCACAAACGGATGCAGATTATCTGGTTTTTTGTGGTGTTCACTTCATGGCGGAAGTCGCTGATATTCTGTCCAGTCATGAACAAACCGTGATTCTTCCTGATTTGGCTGCGGGATGTTCAATGGCAGATATGGCGAACCTGACAAAAGTCGAACGTGCATGGCGTGAGCTGGCAGAAATTTTGTCACCCGAAGAAATGGTCACGCCGGTGACTTATATCAATTCGGCTGCCGATTTAAAAGCCTTTTGTGGAGAGCATGGTGGTATCGTCTGTACCTCTAGTAATGCCGGCAAGATTCTCGAATGGTCTTTTCAGCAACGCGAAAAGGTATTATTTTTTCCGGATCAACATCTTGGCCGTTGGAGTGGTCATCAACTCGGTATCTCACTCGACGAAATGCAGGTGTGGGATTTTGACCAGCCAATGGGAGGATTGACGCCGGAACAAATCAAGCAAGCCAAAATTCTGTTATGGAAAGGACATTGCTCGGTTCATCAAATGTTTCAGCCCCAGCATATTCTCAAGTTTCGCAACCAGCACCCTGATGGTATCGTCATATCACATCCGGAATGCAGTTTCGAGGTTTGCAATGCATCCGACTATGTCGGTTCAACAGAATATATTATCCGAACGATTGCCGAAGCCAAAGAGGGCACGCGCTGGCTGGTAGGCACTGAATTGAATCTGGTGAGCAGAATTGCCGAAGAATTCAAGCCGCAGAACAAAATTGTGCAATTTATGTCACCCCTGGTTTGTATGTGTTCAACCATGGCGCGTATCGACCCGCAGCATTTAACCTGGGCTTTGGAGAATCTGGTCAATGGCGTTGTCGTAAACCAAATTCGAGTACCCCAATCAGAAGCTGAATTGGCAAAACTTGCTCTGGATCGTATGCTGGCTATTTCTTAGCGGCGCCGGATCATACCCCCTAAGTTAAGTAATTGCATGAAAACGATTTTTGTATTGGCAAGTGGGCGTTCAGGCACCGGTTACCTCGCACATTTTTTTAAAAGTAATGTGCAAAATTGCTACAGTACGCATGAACCTTATTTTACTCCCGGCAATCCTGTTCTTTTCGGTGAAGCAATAGCCTGGAATACCCAAGAGGACGATGAAAAATTATTACCTCTTTTGCGGCAGAAGAAAGCATTTGTGACAAATATAAGACAAGCGGTTTATTTTGAATCGAATCATGCTTTTTTAAAAGCTTGTCATCGCCATGCGCCCATCCTGGTTGATGAACCTGGTTTTATTCATTTGGTGCGTGATCCGCGCTATGTCGCGAAAAGTGAATATATGCGCGAGCGATTGATTCAACGACTGCGTTTACCTTTTGCGTATTATAAAAATGCGGGTGAACGTTATTTCCGTTGGGCGTTAACAGGTAAAGAGGCTATTTTTGATTTTTATCGCGATATGAAAATCAGCCGTTTTCAGTTTTATCTGCTGCAATGGGTGGAAATAGAATATCGCGCGATGCAATTACTCAGGAAACATGGCTGGCATAACAGGGTTTTCTTCATCGAAGTGGAAAAGGATTTAAAAAACCAGTCTACACTGGATGCGATGTTGCACTTCTTTTCGCTTACGTCCGGACGTTCCGAACTGAAAATGAATTTGCACACTAATAAAACGCCGTTAGCAGGGAAAACAGTGCTGACTGACACCGACTTGGCGCAATGCAAACAGATTACGGCAAGATTGCCGCAACAATACCTGTCAATGTTAAAGCTGCCGCCCTACAAAAATTGCAGATGGATAAACACTTTATTCAGTTCAGGTTAATGGTCTTTTTCTTGATAACAAATATATTCATTGAACATCGGCGAATTGAAATTTTGTTGTTCCTTCACTTTCTATTTTTTCGATCTTCCAGATATGCCACTGCGCCAGACTGTTTTTGCCGTTGTCACGAACAAACTGATACTGGTCCAATGTGCTGTCGAAAACTTTGTCGTCCCGAACAGCTTTTTCCATTCTTGAATTTAAGACAATACGTGCATCTTCAACCTCATGTCTGTTCAGCAGGAACAACAACCAATATTTGAATGAAGCGTCTTCCCGGCGATCTGTTTCGAAATGTTGACTTGTGTCATCTATTAACCAATCAACAATTGATCGGGCATCTTTACCGATCGTTTTGAAGCCATCGTTAAAGTACTGAGTCGAAGTGAGCGGAAAGGTCAGGTATATATTAATTCCATCCAGGTCGCTTCCGCCGTAAGTAATGAGTTGCGGATTTACGGCAGCATCGCTCAGGAACAGTGTCGGCCTTTGATTGGCAGGGAAGATGCGTTTAATCTGGTTAATCAGGATCAATGCATTTGACCAGTCACCGGCAAAGAAAACAAAGTCAATGTTGAGTTCTCTGAGTGTTTCGGCAGGCGGCACTGCCATATTAGTCGACCACAATACAACTTTGCCATGATTTGCCTGCGTCCAATGCACAAACCTGGATGCCAGATACTGGGAATAAACCGGATTATGCTTGTCTTCAACAACCCATAAAACCGAATGGTTATGCTGGATGGCAAATTGTCCGGCTTCCGCTGCCTGTTTGTCATCCGTAGGCCACAAACGGAATACCGGTGGATAATCATCGGATGATTCGCTATCCATCTGATTGCTTGGAATTAAATGCGGATTGGTTTCCAGAGTGAGAATGACGGGAACAGGTGGGCTGGTTTCCATCAGATAGTTAGGTAGCGCTGCCTTTGTCTGCGTGCTTTTAACATGCCCTATAACCATCAGCGTGTCATCACGCTTTGCAAGATCATCTGAAATTTGACGTGCTTTGGCGGATTCGCCCTGGTCATCCACACACTTTGCTTTTACAGGTACATTATTAATGGTTTTACCTGCAATCTGAATGTCCCCGTTATTACAAGGCTGCTGCCGAAAGCCCTCAAATACATCAGCAATTACTTGATCATTTTTGTGGTCACCTACAAGATAAATATAATAACTGTCTGCACCAGTCCACCAATCGGTGATTCGGCTTACAAGAACAATACCTATCACTGCGGAAACAATAGGTATGACTACAAAATTTCGCAGCGGTACCAGCAGCAGGCGGCATAACAAGGCCGTAAAAAGCTTAATTTCTGAAACAGTTTTTTTCATTCAGAATACACCCTTCATTGATTGATCACTGCGAATACAAAATTGTTATGCATTTTAGCAAGTAAGTATTCAGAATGTTTTGTGATTGTAAATCTGAATCAGAATAATACGTTTGGTTTAATTTTTGGGAATGGCTGTGACTCTTGATTTACCAGTCCGGCCGGGGGATTGTTTTTGCGCAGATAAAGAAAGGGTCTATGTGACATTGAGTGGGTATAAACT
>DOOY01000202.1 GCA_003514765.1 Nitrosomonas sp.
AAAGCATCGATTTCCTTGACCAGGTGGCTCTTTCCAATACCGCCTATCGACGGATTGCATGACATTTGGCCGATTGTTTCAATATTATGCGTCAGCAAAAGTGTTTTGCACCCCATGCGCGCAGCCGCCAACGAGGCCTCGGCACCGGCATGGCCGCCGCCCACAACAATGATGTCATAACGCTGTTTATTCACTACAAATGTTTTATGTGCGCAAAATATTACGGTTATATGTTTTCAGGAGAACTTAACGAGAATGTTTCACGTGAAACATTCTTAATGCCACGACTGCAAATACACAACTCAATAAGAGATTATAGGTGCTTGCATTTGATAATTGCAAGATAAGAAATAAAAACTGGCGCCTTTTTACTTTGAAGGCTGCCAGCTTTTATAGTTCTGAAGACGACGATCGCTCAGCGTCTACGCGCCGAATTTATCCTTTGTTCTTTTTGCTGAAATCACTGAAATACGCATAAGGTCTATGCGGAACGGTCGATTCTTTAAAACGTTTTTGTTCTTCTTTATTGAGTTTTTTATCCCACCAGATATCTCTGGCTTCCAGACGTTTGTCCGGTACTTGAGGATTTTTTTCGAGAAATTCACGCATGAATTTCGTCTGCTCAGATTCGTAACTATAATCCATAATTATTCACCATCATAAATAAATAAAAATTCATTTTATGAAATTTTAAGCGCGCACTTTATCACACAATTTGTTTATATTACAGCGATCGATAGTTTCACTGACAAGGCAACCCGGCCGACTGTTAATATTTCTGTAATTTCGTAACAAATTCCGAAAACGGCAAAGGATATTGCTTTTGCAGTTTTTGCGCACTTTGCTTGATGGTTTTCCATGAATGTTTCCCGGGATTGTTTTTAAATGCGAATACAATCAGATTTCCACGGATTTCTGCCATCATGGCAATCACATGGCCATCAAAGCTTTTTTCAATACGCTGCAACCAGGTTTTCAACTGTTTATCCCGACTGAGAAAGTTTACCACCAGAATGCCGTTTTTATTTAAACGGCGTTTAGCTTGATCATAAAAATCCTGACTGCACAAAGAGGATACCTGATAATCGTCGTCAAAACCATCGACCATAATGATATCCGCAGCAACCGGTTGTTCGGTTATAAAGCGACTGCCTTCAGCCAAAACCATCTCAAAACGATCATCTTCATCCGGCAAACTAAAATACTGATAAGCGGCCGCGATCACTTGCCGGTTTGTCTCAATGACTGTTATCCGGGTATCGGGTAAATAGTGATAAACGAACTTAGCTAATGAGCCGCCACCCAATCCGATCAAAACCATATTAGCCGGTTTTGGATGAAACAGCAAAAAACCCATCATGCATTGCGTATAAACCAGCTCAAGCTCATTCGGTGCGGCAATACGCATAGCGCTTTGCACCATGGAGCCGCCCAAATGCAGCGAACGGATGCCGTCTTGTTCGCTGATCGTGACTTCAGGATTATCGTGAGAATAAGGTCTCGTTGCTTTGGCCATCTGTTCGCTCATTCGGATTGTATCTATATTTCGCAGCGCTTTTGCTATCAGAAACGCTCTCCATCCTCCAGATACCGCCACTTGCCTTCGGGTAAATTTCCCAACCTGATCTTGCCGATCCGCACGCGTTTTAAGCCAATGACTTGAAGATTGACCAGTTCACACATACGCCGAATCTGGCGTTTTTTGCCTTCGTGCAGCACAAACCGCAATTGATCTTTATTTTGCCATTGGATTTTTGCCGGTTTTAATGCTTTGCCATCCAGACTCAAACCATGATTAAGCAGTTTTAATTTCTCTTCGGGAAGATGTCCCTTCACGCGTACTAAGTATTCCTTTTCCATCAATGAATCATTTCCGATCAATTGCCTGGCAATGCGCCCATCCTGCGTGAGAATCAATAGTCCCTGCGAATCGATATCCAGACGGCCCGCTGGCGCGAGATTTTTTAAATGAACGGGTTTGAAGTGTTTACAAGGCGGCTTACTGCAAAACTGTGTATCCGGCTTGATCAATTGAATGGCGGGTTGATAGCCGGGTTCCGGTTGTCCCGAGACATAACCTACAGGCTTGTTGAGTAGAATAGTCACTAACAGCGTCTGCTGCGTTTGCGCAGCTTTATGCAACGTGATCTTCTGTGTAGGCAAGATCTTACTGCCCAACTCTGAAATTTGCATGCCGTCCACAAATACCCAGCCACGCTCGATATAACGATCCGCCTCACGCCGGGAACATAATCCTTGCTCGGACATTAACTTGGATAAGCGAATTTTTTCCATTGAAAAAATGAAAGAATAACAGACAGCGAGTTGGGAAAAATAACGCTATTATAGAGTTTTTCGACAACCAAATTTATTTTTATACATATCCTCATGGAAACAATTGAATCAATTCTGGAAAAAGCACAGCAACGCGCCCAAGAAATGGGCCTGCCTTATAAAGGCGCACTGCTGCCAATGGAAGCTTATCGCGTGCTTCAAGAATCTAAACAAACACAACTGGTGGATGTACGCACACAGGCAGAACTCGACTGGGTAGGGCGCATCTCCGGCGCCAAAGAAATTGAGCTGCGTGCATATCCCAGCATGCAGCCCAATCCCGGTTTTCTCGAGCAACTAACAAAAGAAGTTGATAAAAAAAATCCGGTGCTTTTTATCTGTCGCAGCGGCGCGCGCTCAAGCCAGGCTGCTGCAATAGCTACTGAAGCCGATTTTGTCGACAGCTACAACGTTCTCGAAGGTTTTGAGGGTGACAAGGATGAACAAGGGCACCGCGGTAAAGCTTCGGGCTGGAAAGCGGCAGGGTTGCCGTGGGAACAGAATTAAATCAGGGAGGGCGGGCATGATGCTTCCGATTCGATAATCCATCAAAGGCTTTTATCAGGCAAACGGAATTTTGATTAGATTTTCGAATCAATTGTCAATGAATGAGCGTACATGACAATTCCAATGGCATCACTTTGCTTCTTGAAGAAGGTGATAACAATGCACACAACGCTAATAGCATGAATGAGAAAAGAAAAAAACGTGATCCATATTTTATCAATGCCGGGGCGGTGATGAAACGCGCCACGCACCATGCTCGAGAAAAGGCCAAACGAGTAAGTACCGGAATCATTGTAATCAAAAATGGCTGAATAACAGAGGATTAGAAGAATCGATCGAGTCTGACCTTTAACCCTATTGATACTTAGGAGCCAGTAGGCGTAAATTATCTTAACAATTCAAATTATATACCGATAGATATTGAAAATTCTTAAATGGAATGACAGTAAATATTGCGATTCCGATTCAGTTTCATTGCATTGTAAAGTAGCGCAATAATAAAACTACTTAGCATCAGCCAGAAATACTTCAAATATGGTGTTGATCATTTTTTCAAGATAAATTGATTAACTTATGTTAAATGCACACCCCGCTGAATATAAAAATCTGAAAGTATAATGGAGGTACATGAAAGCATCACTTATAGAAAATTACGCGTATGTCACTAGGAGCTGTTCTCAATTAA
>DOOY01000047.1 GCA_003514765.1 Nitrosomonas sp.
TTATTTGTAGGGTCTTTATGATAGTCCAAGCTATTGAAGAGTTGATAGATTTTATGGTGTTGATAAAATCCCCTGCTATAAATATGGAAAAACTACTTGACTAAAGTGATTAAGGTGACTAGCCTGTAGAGTGTAGCCAGCAAAGGGTGAAGAGCTTTTTAGCTGGAACAAAAAAAGGAGTAGTTTAGTCGAACGCTATACAGAGACCATGGGGACGGCAAGGTCTTTATGGGACTGATGTGATAGTGAGCGGTATTACTGATAAGCGGTGATATTGCTTTTTCAAACTAAAATGTAAAAAACAGGAGGAAGTTAATAATGGCAACTACAATGGGAACGAGCAGCGCAGCGGCTAGCTCACAAAGAGATTATGACATGTCGCTGTGGTATGACTCGAAATGGTATAAATTTGGTATGGCGACGATGCTGGCGGTAGCCTGTTTCTGGATCTGGTACCAAAGGACATTTGCTTACTCACACGGGATGGACTCGATGGAGCCTGAATTTGATCGTGTGTGGATGGGGCTATGGCGTGTGCACATGACCATCATGCCGCTGTTTGCACTGATCACATGGGGCTGGTTGTGGAAAACCCGTGACAGCAAAGAGCAACTGGACAATCTGGATCCGAAGCTGGAGATCAAACGCTACTTCTACTGGATGATGTGGATTGGCGTATACATTTTTGGTGTGTACTGGGGCGGAAGCTTCTTCACTGAGCAAGATGCCTCCTGGCATCAAGTGATTATCCGTGACACCAGTTTTACTCCTAGCCATGTAGTGGTGTTTTATGGTTCATTCCCGATGTACATCGTATGTGGTGTAGCTGCATACCTGTACGCGATGACCCGTCTGCCACTGTATAGCAGAGGTATTTCATTTGCGTTAGTCATGGCGATTGCAGGTCCGCTGATGATTCTGCCAAACGTTGGACTGAACGAATGGGGTCATGCATTCTGGTTCATGGAAGAACTGTTTAGCGCGCCATTGCACTGGGGCTTTGTGATTCTGGGATGGGCTGGTCTGTTCCAAGGGGGTATTGCTGCACAGATCATCACCCGTTACTCCAATTTGACAGACGTGGTCTGGAATAACCAAAGCAAGGAAATTCTTAACAACAGGATCGTTGCTTAATTCTGAGGTTATAAGACTGATTGACATCCCTGCATTCTGGGAAACCGGGATGTGGGGATGGAGATAGACAACCGATTATGATGGGGAATATAGAATAATCGGGCAGTGAAGTAACTGAAAAAGTAAAGGAATCGTCATGTCACATTTAATATCACAAGCTTCAAAAGGGAGGGAGTTATGAATGAAAGCGTAGTATGGGTATTACTAGCTATACCTGTTCTGTTTCTATTTGTGCCGTTACTGTCAAAAGGCGAAGGCCTGCTGACAGGGATGTTCAGAACGAATGACATTCTGAAGGCAGCGAAGATGCCGCCGGAAGCGGTCCACATGTCACGGTCGATTGACCTCATCTATTTTCCGATTTTGGTCATACTACTAGTGGGTACCTATCACATGCACTTTATGTTGTTGGCAGGTGACTGGGACTTCTGGATGGACTGGAAAGATCGTCAATGGTGGCCGGTAGTGACCCCGATTGTTGGGATCACCTACTGCTCGACGATCATGTACTATCTATGGGTCAACTATCGTCAACCCTTTGGCGCGACGTTATGCGTTGTATGCTTACTGATTGGTGAATGGCTCACCCGCTACTGGGGTTTCTACTGGTGGTCACACTATCCAATCAACTTTGTTACCCCATCGATCATGATTCCGGGTGCATTGATGTTGGATATCACGTTGTACTTGACCCGTAACTGGTTGGTAACGGCGCTGATCGGAGGTGGATTCTTTGGTCTGTTATTCTATCCAGGCAACTGGCCAATTTTTGGACCGACTCACTTGCCTGTCGTTGCAGAAGGCGTATTGCTTTCAATGGCAGACTACATGGGACACCTTTATATCCGTACAGGTACACCTGAATACGTACGCCTGATTGAGCAGGGTTCACTGCGTACCTTTGGCGGCCATACCACGGTGATTGCTGCGTTCTTTGCGGCGTTTGTATCGATGTTGATGTTTGTTGTTTGGTGGTTCCTCGGTAAAGTTTACTGTACAGCATTCTTTTACGTTAAAGGTAAAAGAGGCCGTATTGTTAAAAGAGATGACGTTACTGCGTTTGGTGAAGAAGGCTTTGCACAGGGGATCAAATAATGAATATAAAAAACATATACAAACGGAGCGTATTAGGGCTTTATGGCGTCGCTTACGCGGCGGCTGCATTGGCGGTAAGCTTAGTGGTAGATGTTACGCCGGTAGCGGCCCACGGGGAACGTTCACAAGAACCGTTCTTGCGGATGCGTACGGTACAATGGTATGACATCAAATGGGAACCTGAAGTCACCAAAGTCAATGATTTTGCCAAAATAACAGGTAAATTTCACTTGGCGGAAGACTGGCCCCGTGCTGCGGCTAAACCAGAACGGTCTTTCTTTAACATAGGAAGCCCTAGCCCGGTGTTTGTTCGTATGAGCACCAAAATCAATGGCCACCCCTGGTTCATATCGGGGCCGTTGCAAATTGGACGTGACTATGAATTTGAAGCAAACCTGAAAGCACGTATACCCGGTCGCCACCACATGCACGCGATGTTGAACGTGAAAGATGCAGGCCCGATCGCAGGACCGGGCGCTTGGATGAATATCACGGGAAGCTGGGATGATTTTACCAACCCGATCAAACTGCTGACGGGAGAGACGATTGACTCAGAAACCTTCAACTTTGCCAATGGGCTCACGTGGCATATCATCTGGATGACACTTGCCTGTTTCTGGATTGGTGTGTTTGTAGCACGTCCGATGTTCTTACCACGCAGCCGTGTATTATTGGCGTATGGTGATGACTTGTTGATGGATCCGATGGACAAGAAAATTGCTTGGGCCATGGCGATTCTGACTCTTGCGCTGGTATGGGGAGGCTACCGTTATACGGAAAACAAACACCCCTACACGGTACCTATTCAAGCAGGTGAATCGAAAGTAGATCCATTGCCGGTTGCACCGAACCCTGTTGCGATCCGTGTAACCTACGCAAACTATGACGTACCTGGACGCGCGCTTCGTGTCACCATGGAAGTGACCAACAACGGTGACAGCCCGATCAAATTTGGTGAATTCACCACAGCGGGTATTCGTTTCATCAACTCCTATGGACGTCAATACCTAGACCCGAATTATCCACGGGAACTGGTAGCGGTTGGACTGACCTTTGATGATGAATCAGCTGTTCAACCTGGTGAAACCAAAGAGATCAAAATGGAAGCTAAAGACGCGCTATGGGAAATTCAACGTTTGATGGCGTTGTTGGGTGACCCAGAGAGCCGATTTGGTGGACTGCTGATGTCTTGGGACGAAGATGGAAATCGCCATATCAACAGTATTGCTGGTGCGGTTATTCCGGTCTTTACCAAGCTTTAATAAGTAGTAAAAAGCCAACGAAAACCGGTGCACTGCTGTCGAGAGACAGGAAGGTGTGCCGGTTTTTTTTATAGATCGAATTGATTAATTATTAACAGGAGAGTTTGTCGTGGTAAAGCAGTTAATACAGACGGGTATTGCGGCTATCGTTCTTGTTGCGACGCTTTACACGGGCAATGTCATTGCCCATGGAAGAGTATCTTTGGAAGAAGACAGTTGTGTGCGTCAGATTGGAGAAAACATGGTGCACCTAAGTGCATATCAACCACAATATGACGAAAGTGGGCACTATTGCACGGACATTCCAATGGCAGGAGACACCTACTTGGTCATTGATCTAATAGATTCGGCGCTGCGTAACATGCCGGTTGCGGTAAAAGTATTTCGAGGAAGCGAAAGTGAAGGCGAAACGGTACTGCAATTGCCAGCGGAGTATCATCCGGATGGTGTTATCAACGGTGTGGGAACATTAGAAAAAGGATTATATTCGCTCGTGATAACGGCAGAAGGCATTCCACCCTTGAAATATCAATACCGGCTGCGGGTAGAAATGGTCGATTACATGAAACTGCTTAGAGCATCGATTGCACCCATGATGGGGTTGCTGTTGCTCATATGGTTGGCCTTTAGAATCAAGCGATCGGAAAGATTTCGCAACTGGTTGGCATCGCGGCGCTCGGGAAGATAAAGAGGGTGTTTTGATCACAGAAATGATCATATAATAAAAAATTTAATATCGCCTCAGGGAGAAAAAGCATGTTAGCAAGCATCATAAAAACAAGTATAAAATCAATTATTTTAGCTGCGGTGGGGATGCTATATTCACTGCAGTTACAAGCTCACGGCGGGTTGTCGTTAGCGGACGATATGTGTAAGCTCACGGTGGGGCCTTATACAATGCATTTTACGGGTTACCAACCTGAAAGTGCACAGGAACAGGAATTCTGTGAAGACATACCGATGACAGGCCGAACGATAGTCGCATTGGATTATATAAACGAAGAACTGCGTCCGATGACAACGGAAGTCAGGATAATCCAAGACATAGGAACAGAGGAGAACCTGGACGAGATAACCGTGTTACATGTACCACCCAAAGTTTACTCGAATGGTTCGGTAACCTTTGAACACTACTTTCCTGAACAGGGCAAATTTGTAGGCTTGGTGACAGTAAAGGGAGAAGGTGTTGAATATGTATCCCGCTTCCCATTTGCAGTGGGAACAGGGGGTAAATCAAATATGCCTTATATCATTGGTGCAGTCCTACTGATAGCGGGCGTCGGCTTCTTCTTCATGCGCAGTGGTGGTAGTAATAAAAATAATACCGAAGCTGCGTAGCCAGCATGTCAGAGGTAGACGACGATAATGCGTGAGATATCCAATCTTCTCTGACCTGCGCAACGATACCTGACCAAATAATGGGATTTAGGAGTACCTCTAAAAGTTCGTAGATTTAAACAAGATGAGGCGAGAACAAAAAATGCTGACGCAGCCTATGATTGATAGGTAAGGAAGTATTTTCTGTCAAAACGAGGTATTGTGACAAAATATAGTATCTTTAGAGATACTCGTAGATTAAGGTTTCCTTCGATTCTTTTGGTAATGCCAATAAACCCCTATGCAGATCGCACACGCAACGATTAATATCGCGATAATGTTATGCAGGTATTCCTTAATCAGATGCTCATTGGCACCAATGTAATAGCCGAGTAACGCTAAAATAATGACCCAGATTCCTGCACCGAGACTGGTATAAATACTAAATACCGCTAAATCCATTTTTGCTAATCCGGCAGGAAGTGAGATATATTGTCGCACGACTGGTATGAGTCGCCCTGTAAAAGTAGAGATATGGCCATGGCGCGCAAAAAAATCTTCCATTTTTTGCATTGTAATCTCGCTAAACATAACATATCTGCCATACTGGATAAGGAACGGCCGCCCGAATCTAACTGCTAAATAATAATTAAATAAAGCGCCAGCCAAACTGCCCGTAATACCACTGAGAATCGCAGCGAAAATGTTCATTTCTCCTTTGGAAGCAAGGTAACCGGCAGGAATCATTACGACTTCGCTAGGAAAAGGAACAAAACTGGATTCTAGTGCCATCATTATAAAAATTCCTGGATAGCCAAGTGCACCAACAGTTTGCACTATCCAGTTAATGATCTCGTACAAAGGTAACGACCTAAATTAGAATTGAAGTGGATTGCCGCAAATTATGGCAGGGCTTCTTCTTGCTGTTTTTTTTCTGGTTTTACAAGATCTTCGCGCTTGACGCCTAGTAGCATGAGTATTGGGCTGGCAACTAGCGTCGAAGAGTAAATGCCGAATAAAATACCGATGGTCAATGCAAGCGCAAAGTAGTAGAGTGCTTCACCACCAAAGAGCAGCATCGCAATAACCACCATTTGAGTGCTGCCATGTGTGATAATGGTACGAGACATGGTGCGAGTAATCGCATTGTCAATAACTTGCGTAACAGGCGCCTTCCGTAGTTTGCGAAAATTTTCTCGGATTCGATCGAATATGACGACCGACTCATTTACTGAATAACCTAAGATCGCAAGCACGGCAGCTAACACTGTCAAAGAAAATTCCCATTGGAAGAAAGCGAAGAAGCCTAGAATGATGATAACATCATGGAAATTTGCAAGGATGCCTGCAACGCCAAATTTCCATTCGAAGCGCACTGCTAGATATGCCACAATGCCGAGTGAAACAAACAGCAAGGCCAATGCGCCATTTTCAAGTAATTCCTTGCCAACTTGTGGGCCGACGAATTCAATCCGGCGAATTTCGATAGTGTGATCAGCTTCCTTTAAAGCGTCTATCACAAATTCTGATAATTTGGCGCTGGAGAGTTCATGTTTGGCGGGTAACCTAATCAATACATCGCGCGAACTACCAAAATTCTGAACTGAAACATCGGTGATCTCCAATGTTGTAAGCACCGAACGAATTGCACTCAGATCGGCTGGTTGTGAATAACTGACTTCCAGCACTGTTCCGCCGGTAAAATCGACACCAAGATTTAAACCTCTCGTAGATAAAAAGAAAATAGCAAGAACAAAAGTGATAACTGAAATGATAGTGGTATATTTTCCCCAACTCATGAAGGGAATATCGCGTTCAAATCTAAAAAATTCCATGGTTTTGAGAGTCCTGAATAGCTGCTTGAGAGCCGTTTCTAATACTTATTTGAGGATAAGGCGCAATATAAATGTCATTAGTTACGAACGTTTTGAGGCTTTTGGTTTCCAGACAACGCCAATTGAGACTTTTTCTAATTTACGTTGCCCTCCGTACATTTGATTAACCATGGCGCGTGAAATTACTACGGCGCTAAACACGGAAGTGAGTATGCCAAGGCATAAGACAACAGCAAATCCTTTGACTGGGCCTGAACCAAAAGCAAACAAGGCGATACCTGCAATCAACGTGGTGATATTCGAATCCAAGATTGTGCCGAATGCGCGTTCATAACCCGCATTAATGGCAATGTGGGGAGATACGCCACTACGAAGTTCTTCTCGAATTCGTTCATTGATAAGAATGTTTGCATCAATTGCCATCCCAAGCGTTAATGCAATCGCTGCCATGCCAGGGAGCGTGAGCGTAGCTTGTAGAATCGAAAGTAAACTGATCAGAAGCAATAAATTTGCACTGAGGGCAAGAACGGAGATGACGCCAAACGCCTGATAGTAAAGCATGATGAATAGTGCTACCGCTAGGAATCCAAATAAGGTCGAATTGAATCCTCTCGAAATGTTATCTGCGCCCAGGCTCGGCCCAACGGTTCGTTCTTCAATTATCTCCATTGGTGCAGCGAGTGCGCCTGCTCTTAATAGCAAGGCTACGTCGCGTGCCTCTGTGCTACTCATGCGACCACTAATTTGTACACGCCCTCCACCAATTTCTTCTCGTATCACCGGTGCAGTAATCACTTCTGAATGATTCTTTTCAACGAGCAAAATAGCCATTCGCTTACCGACATTGGCGCGGGTGAGTTGTTTGAAAATCCGTGCGCCATTGCTATCAAGTGTGACATGTACCGCAGGCTGGTTATCGCTGTCAAAACCAGGTTGTGCATCCGTGATGCGGTCACCTGTCAGTAAAACTTGTTTTTTGACCAGAAGTGGATTTCCCCCACGTTCGGTGAATAATTCGGCCCCAAATGGGACCTGGCCTTGCAATGCAGCCTCGAGATCGCTTTCATCATCGACCATCCGAATTTCCAAGGTGGCCGTTCTACCCAAAATATCCTTAGCTTTGGCTGTATCTTGCACGCCAGGCAGTTGCACGATGACCCGATCAGAACCGGCCTGCTGAATGATTGGTTCCGCCACACCGAGCTCATTAATACGATTGCGTAAAGTGGTAATGTTTTGTTGCAAGGCAGCACTTTGCATACGGGTATGCGCATCCGGCTTGACAGTTGCAAGCAAACGGAAATCTCTATCGGTATCTTGTGTGCGCAGTTCTAGATCGGCATATAATTTTTTGAGTTCTGTTTCTGCTTTTGAACGTGATTGCTCGTCTCTAAATTTGATAACGAGTTGAGAATTATCCCGATCTAATCCTGCCGAAGGAATTCTCAATTCGCGCAAATTGCTGCGAATATCGGCACTATATCGGTCTAGAGACTTGGATAATGCGCCATTCATATCAACTTCCAGCATGAAATGAACGCCACCCCGTAAATCAAGCCCTAGATACATGGGAAGCGCACCAATACTCGTTAGCCACTGAGGAGAGTTAGGAATGAGATTGAGTGCGACAATGTAATCTGCGCCCAACTCAGATTGCAAAATGTCTCTAGCTTTAATTTGAATATCGGTGTCGGTAAAACGGACTTTAATGCTATTTCCTTCAACAATGGCACCATTGGTATCGATGCCATGCTTTTTAAGCGTTTCTTCTATTTTCTGTAGCAGTGTGGTGCCCGTTTCCGCTGTGATCCGTAAGGGTGAAATTTGTATTGCAGGCGACTCACCAAAAAAATTAGGTAAGGTATACAGAAGACCAATCAGAAGCGAAATCGCAACAATCAAATTTTTCCAGA